>JANORE010000412.1:0-7173 GCA_031415155.1 Akkermansiaceae bacterium
GTAAAGTCCGAAGAAGTAAAAGCCGAGGAAAAGAAAATCACGGAGACTCTTAAAGCATCCATCGAGAAATCACTGGCGACAGAGCTTCCAGCGGAAACTCCTGCTCCAGCAGAAACTCCTGCTCCCGTCATCGTCCCAGAAGTTCCGACAGAAGTGACTCCAGTCATTCCCGTGGAGCCGACTCCCGAGGCACCACCAGCAGTGACTCCGATTCCGGCAGACAAGTAGGCGCACCTCTGACGCTCAATCGGCGTGGCAGAACTTCATAAGGATGATAGCGGTGTCCCAGTTTGGGCGCGGGAGGATGCATTTCAAAAATCACCTGTCGGCTGGGGCTGGACGGATCGAAAAGGTAGGGAATATCCCTGCGATTCTTTAGAATCACTCACTGCCGCCATCCGCGATGATCGGGATGCGAATGTGACCTTGGTCTGGACGCCGGACCACGCCCGGATGCTACTGCCGGAGGAACTCGATGGGATGGGCGGCGCATTGCGGATAGCACGTGCTCGCTGGACGGAGGACGATCTAGCAGATGCAAACCGCAAGCTGCGTTGGTTCGGCTCAGTGCTGGTCGCGCTGGTTGGTTATTCGTTTTATCGGGGGTTCGCTTGGGCAGACGTCATCGCCGCCAAATCGGGCGTGATCATTGATTTTTCCCAACGTTTCAAATTCGGAGTGCAGGCAGTTTTGTCGTCGTTCCAGACTGGGCTCGCTCTGCTGATGTTCATGATTTTTGCTTTCATCCCTTGGTATCAGGCTCGGAAACGGCGTTCAGAACTGAGCAATTGGACGGATGCGACTCTCGCGGTGGCGGCGCCAGCGATTCGCTTCGAGACTTGGCTGGAGCGGCAGAAGGCTCCACTCACGAAAGTCTTTCTGGGAATGATGACGCTGATCGCTTTGGCGCAAATCGGAAGTCATTTGAATTCGACAGATTCATTCTCATTGGCCGCGCTTCTGACCGATTGGGGTGGCACTTCGGCGGCTGGATTATTGAAGGAAAAATATAAGTCCGGCGAGATTTGGCGGCTTTTCACCGCGCCATTTCTCCATGGAAATATTCTACACTTTTTCATGAATGTCTCGGCTCTGGCCTATCTCGGAAAGCGGATGGAAGTCTTCGCGCGGTGGCCGCACTTGCCTTTAGTCTTCCTGTTCTCAGCGTGCCTCGGCGGTGCTGCTTCCGCTCGTTTCATCGGCGCGCCATCCGTCGGCGCATCGGGTGGCCTGATGGGCTGGCTTGGGTTTTTGTTAGTTTTTGAAACGCTGCATGGCCGTCTCGTCCCGCGCCGTGCCACACGCCGACTTGCTGCGGGAGTTCTCATGACTGCGTTGATCGGCCTCGTGGGTTACAAATACATCGACAACGCGGCTCATGCTGGCGGCCTGATCGCCGGAATGCTCTACGCCGGGATTGTTTTCCCCGCCTCGTCATCGACCATCCGCCCGCGCTCCACCTTAACCGATCAAGTCGCTGGCACGGTGGTGCTTGCCGTTTTAATGGCAGCTGCCGCCCTCGCATTTTTGAAAATCATAGCAGGGTGATTTTTGAAAACCCCGCCGAAATTCAGTCGTTCAATTCTAAGGTATAACTGTCTTTCCCGTCTTTCACGAGCCAACCTTGTCGGGTGAGTTCGGCACGGAGGACGTCGGATTCGGCCCAGTTCTTGGCGAGTCGGGCTTGCCAGCGGGCTTCAGCGAGTAATCGGACCGACTCGGGAATTTCCACAGCATCTTGGCCGATTTCCTCCGGCAAAGTCAGGCCGAGAGCACGCAGAAGCCGATTGAATCCAGCGAGCGCGGCGGCGGCTTCCGGGCCAGTTAGATTCGCGGCATCACGGAGGCCGGTGAAGATTCCGCCGAGTGCTCCCGGCGTGTTGAGATCGTTGTTCAGACTATCCCAAGCGGCTTGAAATGGGCCGAAGTCCGCACTCACGAGGCGAGTTTCGGGATCGGCTTTTGCGGCGAGTTGGCGGGCGGCCTTGGCGAGCTTGGCCATGGCTTCGCGAGCACCCGATAGCGAATCCAAAGTGAAATTAAGCGGCTTGCGGTAGTGCGCACCGATCAAGACGTAGCGGACTTCCATGGCGGAGAAGCCGCGCTCCGCGAGATCTGCGAGAGTGTAGAGATTCCCGAGTGACTTCGACATTTTTCCGCCATCGACGAGGAGGTGCGTGATGTGAAACCACTGCGCAGCGAAGTGGCCACCACAGGCGCATTCACTCTGGGCAATCTCGTTTTCGTGATGTGGGAAAACCAAATCCACTCCGCCGGAATGGAGATCGAAGGAATCGCCGAGATATTCTTGGATCATTGCCGAGCATTCCAGATGCCAACCGGGACGGCCCTCGCCCCACGGCGATGGCCAAAAATTTTCGCCATCTTCGGCGCGGCGGCCTTTCCAGAGGACGAAATCGGACAGGCTGTCCTTTTCATACTCGTCGGAACTGGAGCGAGCATTCTGGGTTTTTCCAATTTCTAACTCCCGCTGATCCAGCCGCGAGAGACGACCATAGCCGGGGAATGAGGAAATTTTAAAATAGACTGAGCCATCGTCCGAGGCGTAGGCATGGCCCTTTTCCACCAACTTCTGGATCATCGCGATCTGCTGCGGAATGTGATCGACTGCACCCGGCTCGATGTGGGGTTCTAGCAGGCCGATTTTTTCGCAATCGACGTGAAATTTCTCGGTCCAGCCGGTGGTGAATTGCTTGAGAGATTGGCCAGCACTTTGCGAATCGCGGATGGTTTTGTCATCGACGTCGGTGATGTTGCGGATGTGCAGGGTGCGGGTGCCACCTGTTTCCAAAGTGCGGCGGAGGACATCTTGCAGGACGAAGGTGCGGAAATTTCCAATGTGGGCCGGGCCATAAACCGTGGGGCCGCAGCAATAGAAACGATAGGTGGAACCATCGATTGGCAGGAGCTCGCGCTCGGTCCGGGACAAGGTGTCAAAAAGCCGCATGGCACGGTCTAAGGAGCCACGAGCCTAGAGCCAAGAGTAAAGAGACGAAGTCGTCCTCGAAATGCCAGCGATCATTCTTCCCGCTTGGCGGAATTTTTTCTGATGTCAGATTTGAGACATGAATGAAGATAACTGCCACCGGCTGATTTTCCAACAAACGGGTAAGCCAGAAGAAGTTCTGGAACTTGCGAGCTTCGTCCCGCCCACTCTGGCACCAGGCGATGTCTTGGTGCGGATGCTCGCCGCGCCGATCAATCCGGCGGATCTGAATCTGATCGAGGGCACTTACGGCGTGAAATCGGTGCTGCCTGGGACGCCCGGAATCGAAGGTTGTGGCGTGGTGGAAGTCAGCCATGCCGACGATTTTGCCGCAGGCGATCGGGTGATTTTTCTTCGCCGATCTTCGACTTGGGCATCTCACGTCGTGGTTTCTGGCGATGCTCTTTTTAAACTCCCGCCACATATCGATCCGCTCCAAGCGGCCATGCTCAAGGTGAATCCAGCGACGGCTTGGCAACTACTTCACCGCTTCGGCACCCTAGAATCCGGCGCATGGATCGTGCAAAATGCCGGGAACTCTGCAGTGGGTCGCTGCGTCATCCAGCTGGCTCGGGATCTAGGGATTCGCACGATCTCGTTGGTCCGTCGGCCTGAAGTGATCACGGAACTCCGTGAACTTGGTGCGGATGAAGTCTTCATCGATGACGAAGCCGGGCTCGTTTCTGCAAGAGAAATTCTTGGCGGAGCAAATGCCGCGCTGGCCTTCAATGCCGTCGGTGGTGACAGTGCCTTGCGGTTGATGAAATTGCTGCGCGAGGGCGGCTGTCACATCACGTATGGGGCGATGAGTCGCAAGCCGGTGACTATTTCTAACAGCCTGCTCATTTTCCGCGATATTCAGATACGCGGCTTATGGGTGAGTCGCTGGATCGACCATGCGCCGATGGAGGAAGTCGTCGAGGTTTACACCCATCTGGCCGCGCAAGTCGCCGCTGGTCGGCTCATTCAATCCGTGGACTCCACTTTTCCGTTAGGAGCATTTCATGAAGCACTCGCGCGTCTCGAAGCTCCGGATCGTTCGGGAAAAATTCTTTTCGTGCCGTGAGATGATTAAAGAACATCCTCTGAGCTTGGAATGTGCTGCCGCGCTTCATGTTTTGCGGAAAACTTCGAGTTGTATTGCTCCAACGGGGCAATTGCTTTGAGCGGCGGTATCATTTCCACAAATCATCATGCGCGGCCCCGTGCCAATCCTTATTTTCCTAACGGACCTTTTACTTCGGGCCGCCGAAGTATCAAATCGCACCTTCGCTGTCCACGCAGAGATCGTGACTGACTGTAAAAGGCGCGAAATTCTACAAGCTTTCCAAGTGGCACGAGTCATCCCGAACACTCCGGTGTCTTGCTTCTTTCCGCTTAATAAATGGCGACGATGCGCATGAACTTCGCCGGATCATTCACGTTTGCCGTGGCGGTGCGCCTGCTGTTCATATCGGGAGCGGAAAGACTCACGCCGGATTCGCTCCAGGTTTGTAAATCTGGGCTGGCCTCGACTTTATAGTTCACTCCCTGCGCGCCTGCGTAGAAATTCAGGCTCATCCCATTTCCCGCCATCACCGGACGCGGCATCGCACCGCTTAGGTTTTGCTTTGGATCCAGATTGAGCGCGTAGGCCATCAGTAGATTCACTCCATCGGCATTCGGATCTTCCGTTAAATTCGTATTATAAGCAAACCCGTGCGAAAGCAACCAAGGTGCCTTCGCCGAAAAAGCTCCCATGTTCACGGACGGATAACCCTTCCAAGTCGGGACGGTGAAGCCAGTCGCTCCATTGAAGAAATAGACGGCGAAGCCGGGAGCGACTTCAAAAAAAACAGCATCACCAAAACTCGGAGGAGCACTGCCCATAAAACATGCACTTTTCAAGCTTGTGCAGAGGGAAAATGCATTATTCTGGATGCTGATCACGCCACTGGGGATCGTGATGCTCGCTAGGCTCGTGCAGCGGAAAAATGCAGAACTCCCGATGCTGGTCACGCCACTGGGGATCGTGATGCTAGTTAGGCTCGTGCAGCCGTAAAACGTAGATCCACCGATGCGGGTCACGCCACTGGGGATTGTGATACTAGTTAGACGCGAGCAGTAAGAAAATGCAAAACTCCCGATGCTGGTCACGCCACTGGGGATCGTGATGCTCGTTAGCCTCTGGCAGTCGTAAAATGCACTATCCCCAATCCGCGTCACGGGTTTTCCCACGATCGTCGCTGGAATTAACACTGCGCCCACTGCACTCTCCGGATAATCTGTGATGGTGATCGTCGTTCCTTCATCTGTGTAGGTGAAATCCCCGAACTGGGCGGCTAGTGAGCAGTGGATGGCAACGAGCCAAATTGCCAAAATTTTCCAAATCGAACCGAAATATTGTTTCATATTTATCCTGAAGAATCGCGTTAAGAACGAGCGGCAAAGGAGCCGTTTTGTGGCCCCCTGCCAATCCTTATTTTTCCAACAGACCTTTACGTCGATCCGCCGAAGCATCAATCGCACCTTCACTGTCCACTCAGAGATCGTGACTGACCGTAAAAGGCGGCGAAATTCTCACCAATTGACGTTTTCGCCGCGCGTGTCGATGCGGGTGAAATCTCCGTATCCGCCGATGCCGCCTTTGAAGAGGCCGCGGTCCCGCAAATCTTAACGGACCGAAATAAACGAGATTATCACGGAACTCCGTGAACTCGGCGCGGACGAAGTCTTCATCCATGACGAGGCCGGGCTCACTTCTGCGAGAGAAATTCTTGGCGGAGCAAATGCCGCGCTCGCCTTCAATGCCGTCGGTGATGTTTCAGTTAGGAGTATTTCGTGAGGCTCTCTCACGTCTCGAAGCTCCAGATCGCTCGGGAAAAATCCTTTTCGTGCCGTGAGATGATGAATGAGTATTCTCTGAGCTTCTCAATATCGTCCAGCAATCCCGCCGAAGCCGATGGTGAACGCGTTGAACGTTCATTAAAAACAATCAACAGTCCCTATTTTTCAGTCAAATTTTGCATCGCGGTCCTTGAGATGCCATTTAGCGGCGCCGCCCAATGAGCACTGCGACGACCACGCCGTCTTTGGTGAACGAACTGGTAAAGACGGTCACCCGCCATCTGAGGAATCCAGGAAATACGTCACAAGTCCAATAGAGCATTTGAGTGGTCATTTGTTCAGTGCGAATTGAATCGCAGCAACATCAAGACTTAGGGACGATCCAACCAAAGGCTCTGCGACGAGATGCTTACTGCGCTGACATGACCGCTTGCCAAGGAAGCTCGAACCTCTAGAGTGCTGCACTCTTCAGTTAATTCATGTCAAATTTAAGTCGCATTCCAGATATCAGTAAAACCTCGCTCGAGCTTCTCGAGGTCGCTGGTTTTTCTGATGTTGAAATGCTGGCTCAAGCCGGAATCGACGAACTTACCAAGGAACTTGAGCGGGCGAACCGAGTCCTAAAAATCGCTGAGAATGCGCCATCTCGTGAGAGTGTTTCCAACTGGATAAGCCATGCTCAAAGTTTAGCGCCGAGCTGGGTGGCCAAAATAGAAGAACACACATCCGTAGAGCCAAGCCTTCCCACCAACTTTGAAGATTCCGCCGAAGGAAAAGCCCTGCTGGGAAACGCGCCATTGGCGATTCCTCTTCCTGCTCACTTACTGATGGAACAGCGATTCACGGCGACTGACATCCCCTCAGCGATTTTATTTAATCAATGCTTGGGTGATCTCGAAATCCGAGTGCAAGATCGTTATACCGCATCGTCTAAGCCAAACTCGCCCAATCGGTCGTCAGGAAATATCAAAATTGCTGAAAATAATCCGAATCGTGTGCAGATCGATCCGACGAAGGTGAAACCCACCGAAACTCTAGCGGGTAAGGCACCACGGACGAGCCCTACCGGACCCTTGGTCAAAGATGAACGTGTGGCTCTGATCCGCACCCCTCGAGAAGCGACCAATCGTGGCCTCCATCCTGAGTCCCGGCGTTTTGTGCGCGGGGTTCTACATAACCATCCCATGAAGCTGGCTTTCGGGGCAATTTTGACCCTGCTTCTCGCATTCTTTCTTCCGGCGGCAATCCTCTCCGGCCTGCTTCTGTTTTGCTCTTCAGAAATACCCCAATATTTCTCATGGGTTCCCAAATGGTTGCTGATTTTTCCAGCTGGCTTACCC
>JANORE010000413.1:0-4544 GCA_031415155.1 Akkermansiaceae bacterium
CGGTGTATTGATTGAGGGCATTGGGCGTATAGTTCGCGCTGCGGAGATTGGCGGCTGCGGCATCGCCTCCGGTTTGGGTGCTCGTGCGGTTGCCGATGCCATCGAAGGCGTAGCGGAAATTTCTTCCTTCGAGCGAGGCTCCGCTGGATGTGATGGTCTTCGCAGCTTTGGTGACTTCGCCCGTGGCATTATACCCATAACTCCATGAACGATCTTCTAGCTCGGTTGCGGCGGTTCGTTGGTCGAGGGCATTGAGCGTGTATTTCGAAAGATGGGCAGGTTGATAATTCGCTGGATTTCCATTGGCATTACGATGGGAAATGGTGGTGAGTAGCCGCCCGGCATTGTCATGGATGCGCTCGTGCTGGAGATTCGTCTGACCCGTGGTGCCAATCATACTGGTCAAGGCCAGCGTCTGGCGGGTGGGATGATAGTTATATTTCGCGGAGCGGCCATTGTGGGAAACTCTACCTAATCGCCCGGCGAAATCATACCCATAACTCGTGGCATGGACGGTGCTGCTAGACATGGTAAGACTCGCGGTGGCGGGACGATCCAGATTGTCTGGAGTGTGGGATAAACTAAAACCTGCGAGCGGACCACTGCCGGTGATGGCATCGCTCAACATCGGCCCAGTGAGCTTGTGGCTGTAGGTGTGGACTCCGGCGGCATCGGTCATGGCGGTGATGCGACCGAGTCGATCCCTCACAGAAATGGTGACGCTGGGCGTGCCATCCGAGTAAGTGGTGCTGGCAAGCTCTCCGGTGGCTGGCTGATAAGTATAACTGGTAACCAGCGGCAGGCTGGCGACGAGCCGTGCCCAAGTGCGTGATTTCACTCTTCCCGCAGCGGTGTAAGTATAACTCGGCCCGGAGCCAATTCCTGGTCCGCTACTCGCGTAGCGCTTGTTTCTCAGCAATCCGCGATTGGTATCATATTCCCAACGGGTGATCGCCGTGCTGCTGCCATAGGTGGTGAGCGTGGAAAGCCGTTGCGCGTAATCATACGTATAAGTGCTACGGTAAGTTTGTGCGCCTGTCGTTTCCTGCAAGGTTCCGTCTGGGAAGTAGTGGCTGGTGGTGATATTCGAAAGCGTCGCGCCAGCAGCATCTTGCGTGTCCGGGAGATCGGTGGAAATTTTCCGGTCACGGGCATCGAAGGTATGGCTCGTGATGCGGTCAATCGAGTCAGTCACGGCACTCACCACATCGACGTTGTCGCTGACATAATTGTAAGTGGTCGTCCCGGTGCGGGAATCCATGAGAGATTTCAGACGGAACAGTGGATCGGCATATCCATAACTTAGCGTATAGAGCACTTTATTTTTTGAATCATAGTAAACTTGGGTTGCGAGACGGCCAGCGGTGTAAGTGGCGATGGTATAAGTCGCATCGGGAGCCGTGGTGCGGACGGTCCAATTTCCCGGTGAAAACAGCGTGGTGATCGAGGAAGTTTCCGCGCCGAACTGGGTGGACGGAATCCCGAGACGACCGGGGAAACGGCCACTCCAGCTACGAAGGCCATCGTAAGTGCTGTCCTGCTGGAGGGTCGCCAGCTCGATGGGACTGCCTGCATCATCCATGCGGACGGACTGTTTCGTCCGCTCGACGTAGGAGAGCTTACCGGAGAAGCCATTATAGTTTGCGCGGGTTTCCGAGAAGGAAACTCGGTCGACGGCCAGGTCGATGGTGTTATTCGCATTCAGATCTGTGGCAGTCGTAGTTTGCTTACCGAGTGTGTTATAACCATATAACGTGGTGATGCCATCGGGATCGACGGTGCGGCTGATTTGCCCGAGCGAGTTATAGTATGTGGCGGAGAAATCGAGAATGGTATCGGTATTTTCATCACTCGCGTGGGTCATCTTCACTTCACGATTGAGCCAATCCCACTGAGTGGTGCTGGTTTCACGGAGGTTCGCGCCATCAAGATAGGATTTCGAAATAAAGAGTCCGGTTGCATTGGCTCCGTAGCCGTAGCGCATACTCGGAGCGAGATTTCCCGTTTCCTGATAGAGCTGGCCATCGAGATAAAACTCCTGGATACGAGTCGGCACGGCTGCTCCATCGTCCACGGTGGATGGTGGCTGTGTGGTGATGCGTTTGGACAGACCGGCGGCGGGTGCATAGACCGTGGTGACCATGGTTTTCACCAAATTTCCATTGGCCGCTGTGCGTGCCCATGTCTCCGTGACATCGCCGACGATATTACTCACCGTGCGGGAAATCTCATTGTTCGCCGTGGCCAGACTGAGTGGAAGCAGAGTGCCGGAAACGCTTTCTGGGTAGCGATGCACGCTGGTAGTGCGGCCCGCATAAACCATTTCTGTCGTGACTCCGAGGCGGTTCGTTTTCACCCGGCGGCGGAGAGAATCATAAGCATAAAAGGTATCCACTCCATATTTGTCGCGCTCCCGGACCAGCCCACAGCAGCCGTATTCCATCTCGGTGGTGAAGGCGAAGATGCTATTCGCATCCGGGAAATGACCCATGACGAGTGGCCGACCAAAATTGTCAACACTGGTGGCGTAGGCCTCGTTGGTGGGGTAGCCAGAACCCGCGCTGGTGATGTCGTATTCATCAATGGCGATGACATATCCTTCCTCACTGATGGTTTCGGATTTGTAGTCACCAGCGATAATATTCGGTGTTGTCGCGGGTGACGTTATTGCGAAGACCCCTTTTTTCGATAGCTTGATGAAAAGTGTTCCACTCGGATATTCTCGATTCTCTGAAGTGGTTCCATCGGGATAATTTTCACGCCTGACCGTAAAAGAAGGACTGTTTGATCCATTTGTTTCGAGATAAGTCGTCGCATCAGAATATTCACGATTGATAAATAGGCCGCTTGAGATGTTCCTCAAAATAGACTTTTTACTCACTTGAATGCCATTCATAAAGACCTCACTAAGCGTGGCTTGTTCGTCGGTAGTTGAGTTCACGCCGTCACTTTCAATCGTCTTATGCAATCCAGTTGAACCCATAAAAGGACGAATGATTTCGTGAATACGTTGATATGTTGTCGTCAGGCTTGGAGCATAATAATAATTCAGTTCATTATTACCATCATAGCGTGTCATCGACTTGATACGACCCAGTCCGACGCTGGAAAATGCGGTCGTTGGTGGTGCCGTATTATCGAGTCCATCGTAGTAATCCCAACTGGTCGCCAGTGCTTGGCCATCGGGGTCCGTTACTTCTTGGATCGTTTCATAGCCCCATGTGAATTTTTTCCTCACCGTGCGAATATCAGAAATGACCTGATAAGTAGCTGCCGTATCTTTACGTTCTTCGACGATTCGACGTTTGGTTTCTTGATTGACTACGGTGGTCGTATCTGTGGATTCGGTGATACGACGCAGATCATTACCCGTGGTTAATTGCCATGTGGTGGTATTCGGCTTTTGGTAAATCGACTCGGTGACTTTACCAAAAAGTGTTTCAGTAATTTTCAGCGCGGGATTGCTCGCGATCGTCGTATTTTCAAATACCACCGTGCGGTAAATCGTGGTGGTTGGATTCAGCTTATCCGAACTGACATTGACGATGAAGCGTAGCGGGTCTGTGGGAGTTGGAGCGGCGGTCACATTGGCGACGATGTTTCCCACCGTGACAGAATTAACAAATGTGGGATTGATGGTGTCATTGACGACCGTGACGGCAGCACCACTGTCGCTGCCTTGTTGACCGACGAATTCAAGTTTAGAGCGCCCCCCATTGCCAAGCACCTCGGAGCGATAGCTGAAAGAAATGGGGCTGCGACCATTGCGAATCGAAGTGATGGGGATGTCATATTCGACAGAGCCAATATCCGCCGTTGAGCCGCCAGTGCCAGCACCACAGGATTCGCACTTGCAATCCCAAGTCACTTCGTGAGAGCCCAAGAGACTTCCATTTCCATTGTAAAGTCGCAAAAAGAGACGATTTTCCTCAAAGAGATCTGATTCTGGATCAATCAAGATATTGCTGATATTTATGGCAACACCACTGGGGATAAATTCAGACCCTGCAATCACTCCATTAGCAGTTTCATAGCGAAGTTGACAGCCACCACCCACGATCGGCACTCCTCGAAATTGTGGGCTGCCCACAGGTGGAATGAAAAAAGGGATTTCCATTCGAATGCACAATCGGTTCGCGGTATTTGTCCCTGAAACAGGTTTGAGTTTGATGACCTTGGGCATATCAAGATTCACGCATTCTGAAGAGTGCTTCAGTCGATCTGAGGCAATTGCTTCTGCTGGGAATGGCAACCGATTCAGTGGTAAAGGTGTATTATTAATCGTCCATGCTTGGGTCACGTAGAAATTGGAAGGAGGACTATCAAGCGACGCATCAAAACAATAGCCATAAACCGTCGCCGGCAAGAGAAGTGCCGCGAGTAAAACGTATAAGAATTTCATCAAGAAAGAGGGTGAAGAGATCATTTAGTTGCCGGGGGTAAAGATTTCAAAGCTATCCGTTTCATTACCCAGAGCGAGATAGGTCGAGTTACTGGCAGGGGATGTATTCGATGATGGATTCGTGCCATTGACGACTTCTAGG
>JANORE010000414.1:0-4456 GCA_031415155.1 Akkermansiaceae bacterium
TTTTTGTCGACCACCGAGACAGTGACAAAAGCGAGATCTTCGCCATTGGCTTTGAGAGAATTTCGATCCGTCTCCAAAACGATCCGGGCAGGTGCGCCGGAGGTCTTGACTTCCTCTTCCGCTACAGGTTTTCCCTGATCGTCAAATGCGACTACCTTGATGGTGCCGGGTTCGTAATTCACGTCCATCCACATGAGGCGGTAGCGGTGCCGGGGTGTGGATGGATTTTTCCGCTGAATCCCCATGCTCTTGCCATTCACGAACAGCTCGGCGCTTTGATAACTGGTGTAAACGAAAACGGGTGTCGTCTCCCCCTCGCGCCCCTCCCAGTTCCAGTGTGGCAGCATATGCAGCGTCGGCTCCTTCGTATTCCATCGGCTCCGGTAGAGGTAGTATCGGTCTTTCGGGAGCCCAGCCAAGTCACAGATTCCAAAATACGAACTGCGCGCGGGCCACATGTGGTCGTAGGGAGTGGGCTCGCCAAGATAGTCGAATCCGGTCCAGACAAACTCACCAATCACCCAGGGTTTGTCATCCTGCAGCACGAAGTCGTCTTCCGGCAGGTTGGACCACGAGCAATATTCGAGATCATAGGAAGAACACTGGTGATCATCATAGGTTTTACCTTTCGCTTCGACTACTGGAAACTTGTAAATGCCGCAGGAACTCACCGTGGAGGCCGTTTCCGATCCCAGCAGGAACCCCTGCGGAAATTTCCTGTGCGCCTCGTCATAGAGATGCACTCGGTAGTTTAATCCGGGCACATCCATCACCGCGCCAAACCCACTGGCCATCACTGCCTCCACTTGGTCCATACCCACGGTGACCGGCCGGGTGGGGTCTTCGCGGTGGAAGATATCCTGCAGCCACTTCGCCCGCCCGACACCGTCACTTCCGTGCTGGTCAGGCACCTCATTTCCGGAACTCCACATGACAATGCACGGGTGGTTCCGGGTGGCATGAACCAAATTGACAAGATCCTTCTCGGCATCCGTTCCAAAGAATCGGTGGTAGCCGTTTTCCACCTTGGCCTTCGCCCACTCATCGAAACTTTCCGCCAAAAACATGAAGCCCATCTCATCGCAGAGCTCGAGTTGCTCGATGGACGGCATGTTGTGAGAACTGCGGACCGCATCGCAGCCGAGGTCCTTGAGAATACGCAGTTGTCGGCGGAGAGCGGATTTATTCATCGCCGCACCGATCGGCCCCAGGTCATGATGCAGGCAGACGCCCTTGAACTTGCGGGTCTTGCCATTGAGGCGGAATCCATGCTCGGCATTGTACTCGATCTTACGGATGCCGAAGGTGGTCCGGCTTTCATCCACTAGCTGGCTTCCCGCAACGAGTTGTGAAACCGCCTGATAGAGATACGGCGATTCAGGACTCCACAAACGTGGATTCGGAACCGTGAGGTCCTGAGCAAATTCATTGTTGGCCGGGGTGTCGGCTATCTGTTTGGCAACTGTTTTGCCTTCCGCATCCAGAATGATGGTCTGCAGGCGGAGTTTCTCGCCGCTGACTTTCGTTTTGACACGGACCTTTGCCTTGGCGGCGCTGACCTCGGGAGTTGTGATGCAGGTGCCCCACTGATCAATGCTGTCCTTGTTCTTGATGATCACCTGAACTTTTCTGAACAATCCAGCGCCAGGATACCAGCGGGAGGACTTCTCACGATTAGTGAGATGAACCGCCAAGGTGTTCGATTTTCCGGTCCTGATGCGGTCGCTGACATCAAAATGGAAATAGTTGTATCCATAGTTCCACTCGCCGACCTTTTCGCCGTTCAGATAGACCCGCGGTTCGCTCATGGCACCTTCGAAGAGGAGAATTACTCGTTGCCCCGGATTATGGCCCGGGAGCGTGAATTCATTCCGATACCAACCCTCACCGATGTGTGGTAGAGCTCCGGTCCGGCCGGTCTTTGCCGTGGCCTCGTTCTCGTTGTTCTGGGTAATCGCGACAACCTGCTTGTCCACCTCCTTGTCGAAGGGACCCTTGATCGCCCAGTCATGGGGCACCGTCACGGTCTCCCATGAACTGTCATCAAAATCCACCTGAAAAGCGGATTTCGCGGGCCCTTTTTGAAATTTCCACCCCTCCTTCAATTCAAAAACCGTTCTAAGGGATGCCCCAAGCGGTTGAGTGAGGATCAAGGCAGAAATAAAGACCCGGAGGATGGGTGAGCGCAAAATGAATGTCATGGGTGATGAGTCTTTGAGAATAGTACTGGGTTCCGTATGCCTATGTCGGGAGAAAATTGAGTCCGATGAATTACGCATCCAAAACGCATACACCGACTGGATGTGCACAAGCATCCTAATTTCGGCGGATCCGATAGCGGTCTCGTCATACTTATGGTCCTGTGAATATTCGTTAGTGAAACTTCAGTCTACTGATGAATGTGGATAAAGGGAGCGCCGTTCCTCCAAACGGCACTCCCATGGCATCCGGAGAAAAACCATTAAACTCCGGAAAACTTTACACCACCAATCGGTGCTGGCTTGGAAGCCTGATAATTGATTTCTGTATTTAAATCAATCTGGTCACGAAGCTCGGTAACCAGATTAGAGAGCTTCGTGATAAGAAGAGCATGAGTTGCGACTGCGGCATAGATCATCTTCAAGATTCGTCGGATTCGCTAGATTCGCGGTGCCTTCCTTCTTCATCGAGACGAGACGTGACAACATCACCCGACACTTTGAGCCTGACTAACTATTAGTGGTTTTCCCATGATTGCGGTTCTTTCAATTTCAAAACTCTCAAGGTGTCTCTACGGCGTTGACGCGGATGAAGAGCTTCGCAGACGGGCCCGCTGTGGTGGTGGTTGTGACTGTCACTTCATTGCCAACCGTTGCTGCGGCGGTGATGGATGCGGAGGTGTTTCCACTATTGCTCTCGCCACTGGCCTTCCATTCCACGAGATCAGACGACCATTCATACGAGTAGCTCACATTCGAAGCGGGAACCGGGTTGAGTGGATGTTTGAAAGTGACGGAGTTGGTGGCAGCGCTGATTTGGGTCATGCCGGTGTTTGCGGCATTTGGCGCGGTGCCGAAAACCTGCTCGATCAAATTGCTGATGCCATCGTTGTCCGCATCGCCGTTGGCGCTTTGGTCGGCACCCGGGAAAGCGGCAAAATCAAAACTCGCCATCCATGAGGCGAAGGTGTTGAAAGGACCGGGAATGACTTCCAGTTTACCCGTGCCTACGAGTTCGGCAAGTGTAATACCGTCTCCCAGGCCTGCGGAAGACTTGTAGATGCCCGGGGCCTGTGGGACGCCGCCAATAATCAACTCCTTGATGACGTCGGTGGAGCCGTGGTTTAGATTGAGGGTGGCACCAGTGCTGATACTGACGGTCGAAGAATCGGCGAGAGAGTCAGTATCGAGCTGGAGAGTGCCGGAGTTGACGGTGGTGTCGCCAGTGTAGGTGTTGATTGCAGAAAGTGTCCAAGTGCCGCCACCATCCTTGGTTACTCCGCCCGCACCGGGGATGATTTTGGAGATCAGTCCGTCACCACTTCCGGTGAGATTCAAAATTCCCGATGCCGCACTTACGATGTAGAAGTCGAGCTCCAGCCTGTTGTCAAAGTTGATATTCCATGTCTGCCCCACCGGCGCCGCCGATTCCAGCGTCGCACCGCCGGCACCGATGGTAAATCCAGCTCCTCCCCCGGTGGTGGCGTTGGAGTTCCCCGTGTAGCGAATGGTCCCATTGTTCATCACAATGTTACCCGCCGAGAAACTGATTTGTCCAAGAGATCCATCGCCATCCCAGCGGTCCACTTCGAGGATACCCCCGTTTTGGATGGTCACTACCCTGTTTTGCCAGAACAAGTTGTGATAGAGCTTGCCGACTCCGGTGATCGCAAGTTTTCCAGCGCTAACAGTGAAAGACCCGGAGTTCGTGCTGATGCCGGTGAGCGTCCAATTCCCGGAATCGACCTTGTTAAGATTACCCGATCCGCCGATGGGCTTGGCGAGCACACCATCTCCAACGCCGCCGAGCGTCAGCCCATTAGAGTTTTCAATCGTGTTGTTCTCGGGCTCGATTCGATCTGAAATCGTCCAAGTTTGACCAAGCGTCATGGCCTTCAAGGTCGCACCGCCAGTGCCAACCGTGAAGTTACGCCCTGCTTGTCCATCGGTCACATTGGAATTCCCTACATATTCGATGGTTCCGCCATCTATGACAAGCTGAGCTCGTGAAAAACTCAACCTGCCAAGGCTTCCTTCCGTCTCGTAGTTCCAGCCATTTAGACGGAGTGTAGTGCCGCTGCCCAGGGTAACAATCGGCACCTCGGTGTATGCAGAATCGAACAATAAAGGGTGTAGCGAAGGCTGAGGAACGAAGTCTTCGTCTATGCCCTTAGTTGAACAAGCCCGGAGCGACGTTTGAGGTCCTCTTACCTGTGTTTCGAAGCCTCAGCCTCGTTGTATGCGTTTTGTGTTTGCAG
>JANORE010000415.1:0-5231 GCA_031415155.1 Akkermansiaceae bacterium
GCGCGTTATTGTTTGACTGGTTCCCACCGATCCGTTTGGCCTTGCTCGATTCTTGCGGTGCTCCGACCACGGCCGTTTTCCCAGAAATAGCCACTGATTTTCCGAAAAAATCTCCCGCTTCTGAGTTGCTGGCTTTCAGTAGGGCTTTCTGTTTCCAGTTATCATCGCTACGGCTAAAAATGTAAGCGGCACCGGACTTCGAGGCACTATTAGGTGCGCCGACGATCACGATGTTATCAGAAACTCCCACCGAGAGTCCGAACCAATCAAGCCTCTTACTATTGCTCGCTTTGAGATAGGCTTGCTGCGTCCAAGTCGTATCATCACGCGTAAAAATATAGGCGGCACCCGTTTGGACGGCGGTATTATCGGCCTGATTTCCACCCACTTGGTTTGCCTTGCTCGCTTCCCCGATCGCTCCGACGACGACCGTATCTTCCGAGATTCCTACCGAGTAACCGAACAAATCGCTGGCTTCTGCGTTACTGGCGGCAAGACGGGCCTCCTGTTTCCAGTCTGTCCCGTCACGGGTGAAAATATAGGCCGCTCCAGCATTTACCCCAGTTCCATCTTCGCCGAAGGCTCCGACGACGATGGTGTCTCCAGAAATCGCCACCGAGAAACCAAACTGGTCGTCTGCTTTCGGCGTTGCCAACTTCAATAAATCCTGTTGCATCCAGCTTCGGCCAGTCCGGGTAAAAACGTAAACCGCGCCGGAATTATCGGCACCCTGATCTTGGAAAGGCGCTCCGACGACCACCGTATCTCCAGATACCGCCACCGCATCGAAGTAGTCCATTTGTCCGGTATCGCTGGCTTTTAGGTAGGCTTGTTGGGCGACTGGACTCGACGTGAGAGAGGCAAGTGCTGACTGATACGCCAAGCGGATGCTGTCCCAGTCAGAAGACTCAAGTTCCCCTGGCTCAGCGGCACAAAGCGGAGGCGCAAGAAACAGCGGAAGTAGTAAAAAAGTCAGGAAGTGGTGATTCATCAGCGATAAGTTGCGCTGCAATCGTGCCACAACGCAAGAGCGAGCACCTTTTTATACTGCCGCGCATGAAGTTTTGTAGAAACGGGTCACTGGCAAGTGACTCAAGAGTATCACTTCAAGTGAAGCCTAGCCCATGCTCCCCGGGAAGGCCAAGGTCCGCGTTGGCCGCCGGATTTTCAGCTCCACCGGCTGAGGATCCGCACGCCGATGTGTGATGTGAGCCATTGCACGTTTCGGTGTGGCGTGTCGTCTGGTGCTGTGCTCTTCTTTTTCATCCCATGGAATTTACAGAAGATTTTACCACCATCGAATCGATCTTCGTCCGGCATCGCAATGCCTTGCTCCTGCGAGGACAATTCACGCCGATTTACACCGACTACTATCTCCACTTGATGCAGCACGGCATCCGCCCGCCAGCAGAACTGGACCAAATGCTCAAGGATTCATTGGCGATGCTCACGCTGCATCTCGTGGCGAGACCGTGGGCGGAAACGATCGCTTGGACGGCGAATCTCCGGGCACCACGCATGAATTTATTCGTCACGGGAGGCTCGTTCGACGAGGCGATCACGGGTCGGATTTTCACCGAAGATGTGAGGGAGCCTGATCGGAATTTTTTCTACGCCCAGACGACGACGGTGGAGAAAAGTGAACCGCGTCTTTCGATGTTGGAAGTGAATGGTAAAGATCCCATCGCATGGGTTTCACAATATTACGAGCAATCCGAGCAGCGCCCTGCGCGAGCCTTCCGCCTGGAAGATGAAAACTTCGTCCTCATCGCCGCACAACCGGACTGCGACTTAGAATGGTTAGATGCGCTGGACATAGATGCTGTCGCAAAAATCACCGAAACTGAAGAGACGTCACCGCTCGAATCTCGTCGCTTTCGTTTTCATTGTGGCTGCTCGCTGGAGAAGATTCTCCCCATTCTCGGGGGGTGGAAAGATAAGCCCGAGGTCTTGTTTGGAGAGTCCGATGAAATCACCATCCAGTGTCCTCGCTGTGCGGCGAAATACCCAATCACGCGGGACATGATTGAGTCGTGAACCAGGCTCGCGCCAGCCACTCACCCTATGAAACCATCAAATATACCGCCACGCGTCATCACTTGTGGAAAACGTCGGGCTGGATTGCCCTAACGGGGCAACATGCGATAGCCCAGGGCATCGCCCTGGGTCATAGGTGGATGGAATGATTGAACCCTGAAAGGGTGGGACTCTTCGGAAGGTGACGTATCAAATTTCACCCCTTCAGGGCTTGAATTCATTAGGATTTCTCTACCGAGGGCGATGCCCTGGGCTATCGCATTTTACCCCGTTGGGGCAATCCATTGAGCAGCGGCATCATTTCCACAAATCCTCATGCGCGGCAATATAGATGAGCAAATGGTCCCGGGGGAGGCACGCCGAGCAGTATGAAGATTTTTTAAATTCGTGAGGAAGGTCAGTTTCATGCGAGAGATCCTAACAACACCACGCAGATGTGTGGATCTGATTTTAACGCCCAAATAACAAACAATTCGGGGTAGGGGAGGGGACCGTGTGCCTCGGCTCACTCAGCAATCCACTTTGAGAATCCAGTGGCAACACGCTGATGGTGCTGGATGATTGATGGGCACAGAGCAGCCATTTCCCAGTCGGGTCGATTTTGAAATGTCGTGGAGTTTTTCCACCGCAAGGCGCGTGTTGTAGGAAAGTCAGCTCGCCCGTTTTCTCATCTCGTCGATAGACCACGATGGAGTCATGGCCTCTGTTAGAAGCATAGGCGAATCGCCCGCTGGGATGCACTTCGATTTCGGCAGTTGTGTTTTTCTCGGTAAATTCTTTGGGCAGGGTCGGCACGGTGCCGAGTGGCTGGAGTTTTCCGTTTTCGAAGGAAGCCGTCAGTACGGTGTTATCGAGCTCGTTGATGACGTATGCGTGTTTCTCGTCGGGAGAAAAAGTCATGTGCCGTGGTCCTGCGCCCGGAGCGGTCATGAGGGAAGGGAGCGCCTTGCCGAGCTTGGAAGTTCCTGCGTCAAACGGATAGACTAACACTTGGTCCAGCCCGAGATCTGGCACGAACAAATTCGCGTTCGCCTTGTCGAAGTAGACGCCGTGGGCGTGAGGTCCATCTTGCCGCTGCTGGTTGGGGCCAGAACCTTGGTTTGAAATCAGGGTCGCTATCGCTCCGGGAATCCCTTTTTCATCCAGCGTTATGGTGGCGATGGTGCCGTCATTGTAGTTCGCAATGGCGACGGTCTTTCCCGTGGCATCCACCGCGACATGGCAGGCTCCCTTGCCGCCGACTGAAGCTTCCCCGAGAAATTTCAGCCCTTGGTCAGTCCCGATGCTGAATGCGGCGACGGAATCGGTGCCGTCAGGGAAGGGGGTATTTGGCTTGCCGCAAGCGTAGAGGATCGGCTGCGTCGGGTGCAGGGCGAGAAATCCTGAGTTCTGATATTCTGCGGCCAGAGTCGGCTTACTGAGCTTGCCGGTGGCGGCGTCGAAATCCGCGAGATAGATACCCTTGCTGGCCGAGTTTTTTCCGGTGCTCGTTCCGATAAAAACGGGAGCCGCCGCAAGTGAGGCCGTTAGAAAAACGAGCGGAATGATGACAGGGTGAATCATGGTAAGAACGTGGTTTGAGTTTAAAGCTTAAAGCCGAAGTGCTGTTTCGCATTATCAAGACACACGGCGCGGATCAGTCCAGAAAGTGTTTCGAAATCATCGGGTAACTCACCTCGCTCGGCCTCGCCGCCGATGATGTTGCAGAGGATTCGCCTGAAATATTCATGACGTGGAAAGGAGAGAAATGAACGCGAATCCGTGAGCATCCCTACGAAGCGCGAGAGCAATCCGTTCGCGGAAAGTGCGTCCAGTTGCATCTCGATGCCATGCTTCTGATCGAGAAACCACCAACCCGAACCGAACTGGATTTTCCCCGGAACCGTGCCGTCTTGGAAAGCACCAGCGAGACACGCAAATAAATAATTGTCACTCGGATTGAGATTATAGAGCACCATCTTCGGCAATGCTCCACTGCTGGCGAGTGCATCCAGATAAGTGACCAGCGCCCTGCCCTGTGGCACATCAGACATGATGTCACCGCCACGATCTGGGCCGAGGTGCCTGTAAAGATTCGAGTTCACATTACGAATCACGCCGAGGTGAAGCTGCTTCGTCCAGCCCTTCGCGGCATCCAGTTGGCCGAAGAAGATCATGAGATAAAATGAAAATTTTTCCTGCTCCTCCGGCGTCGCCGCTTTACCAGCACGAGCCTTGTCGAAAATCATCGCGGCTTCTTCATCCGTGCAATGCAAGGCGGGTAAACGTTCCATCCCGTGATCCGAAAGTCGCGCACCCGCAGCATGGAAATCGTCATGACGTTTTTGTAAAGCCGCCAGAAGATCGGATAGATGCACGATACCGATGTCGGAAACGGCTTCCAGACGATCAATCCAGGGCAATAATTGATCGGGGCGATCCACCAGCAATGCCTTGTCCGGGCGGAATGTCGGCGCGACGATCGTCTGTAATTCCGAAGCCGCGATGGCATGATGATCGTCTAGCGAATCCGCCGGATCATCCGTCGTGCCGACGACGCGGACATCGAATTTTTTCAACAAGCCATGCGTGCTAAATTCGAGCTCCGCAAGCTTGGCGCTCGTCTGCTCCCAGATTTCATCCGCCGTTTCTGGAGAGAGTAAGAGATTGATCCCGAAGTAGCGTTGCAGCTCGAGGTGAGTCCAGTGGTGGATCGGATTTCGCAGCGTGAAAGGAACGGTCTCTGCCCATGCTTGGAATTTCTCTCTCGGTGAGGCGTCGCCCGTGATGAGACTTTCCTGCACGCCATTGGCACGCATGAGCCGCCATTTATAGTGATCTTCACCCAGCCACATCTCGGAAATATCTGTCCAACGACGATTCGTCGCGATTTCCCGAGGCGAGAGATGGCAGTGGTAATCAATGATCGGTTGCTCCTTCGCCACCTCATGAAAAAGTCGGCGAGCGGTCGGAGAACTCAGGAAAAAATGTTCGTCGAGGTAAGTCATTACCCCATCACTTCACCTTGTCGCCCGCCTAGTTCCAAGCGGGAAAGTTTGATTTTTTACTTCGTCACAGAGAGCCTATAAATCTAACAAATCACGCAATGCTTGTTTGACTTTTTCTATTTCCGATTCGGATAACGTGCCCATTTTTCGAGCTAACTTGCCGCCATCAAAGCTAGCAAGCCCTTGCAGGTTGACCGCCGAATGCTT
>JANORE010000416.1:0-1792 GCA_031415155.1 Akkermansiaceae bacterium
CCTTCCGCACCGCGCGTCATCACGACGAGATCCAGCCCGCAGCGCTCACGCAAGGCCTGAAGTGTTTCTGCCGCCGTTTGCGTCGTCGAAATGCCACAAGCCGCCGCCACCTCGTGCAGTTCGTCGTCGCTCAGCTTCAGCACGCTGGCCCAGGCAATGGATTCGCGGATCAGTTCGGCGTCATAGAATGGCTTGCGCAGATTTACATCAAGCACCCGAAGGATGCGGTGCTCTTTCGCAAGACTGAGCGCCTGGCGAACTGTCGTTCGCGCCACCTCGCTGCGCTGACCGAGGGTGCCGAAGTAAATCGCGTCCACATTCGAGATTCGCGCTTCGAGTTCAGCCGTCCATTGCACGCGATCCCAGGCCGATCCCGCATGAATTTCATAGCTGGGCTTTCCCGCCAAATCCAAAAGCACACCGACGCTGCCCGTCGGGCTATCCGCGATGCGTTGCACTAGTGAGACCTCGATTCCATAGTCTTGTAGAATCTTCAGCGCGTCATCTCCACGACCATCATCACCCACCGCGCTGAGCATGGAGACCTCACCGCCAAGAATCGAGGCATGGCAGGCGAAGTTCGCGGGAGCTCCGCCAAAACGTACGCCATCGGGAAACAGATCCCACAGGACTTCGCCAAACGAGAGTATGCGCGGCTTGATCAAGAAATGTGCAGATCGTGTTGAATTTCTTCCAGGGTGCGACCCTTCGTTTCAGGCACCATGAGTTTCACCCATACGAGCTGGAGCACCATCATGAAACAGAAGAAGGCAAAGACGAATCCAGGCGCGAATGACGTCACCATCGCGGGAAAGAACAACGTCAAGAGGGCGGCAAAAATCCAGTGAGTAAAGCTCCCCAGTGACTGCCCTTGCGCCCGATGTCTGCTAGGAAATATTTCGGAAATGAGCACCCATATCACCGCGCCTTGGCCGATAGCGTGAGCCGCGATGAAGGCGAAAATACAGGCCGGCACAATCACGAAATTCTCAGTGAAAAAAGCCCATGAACAAAGTCCCAATGAAGCGATGTAGCCGAACGATCCGATGTAGAGCAGTGTCCGGCGTCCGAGCCGGTCAATCAGCCACAGACCGACAAAGGTGAAGATGAGGTTGGTGATACCAATGCCGATGGACTGGAGTAGTGCCGCCTTTCCCTCAAGGCCGGTGAGTTCGAAGATTCGCGGTGCGAAGTAGAGGATCGCGTTGATCCCGGAGAGTTGATTGAAGAAGGAGACCAGGAAGGCGAGGAGGATGGGAATCCGCAGCCGCTTTGACCAGAAACCGCCCGTGCTCGCCGCTTCGTGTGAAGCCGATGCGATCTCGTCGGCCTTCACTTCGAGTTGCGCCTCACTCGCATCCGGATGGATTCTTCTCAGCACAGCCAGTCCGCCAGCTCAATCGCCCTTGCGACTGATCAACCAGCGTGGACTCTCCGGCAGGCCGAGACACATCACGCTGTAGATCAGCGCAGGGAACGCCATTACTCCTAACATCCAGCGCCACGCGTTTTCACCCACACCGCTGAGAGCCGCGTTCGATGCAAAAGCAATCAGGATTCCGAAAACGATGTTGAATTGAAACATCCCCGCGAGCCGACCGCGCCGATCGGGAGGAGAAATCTCCGAAATGAAGAGCGGCGCCGCCACCGTCGAGATGCCGATACCCACACCGCCGATGAACCGGGCGATGATGAATGAGTAAACATCAGTCGCGAGGCCGGACCAGACGGCGGAAACAATATACAGCACGCCGATCCAGAGCAACGTGGGTTTACGTCCGTATCGATCCGT
>JANORE010000417.1:0-8132 GCA_031415155.1 Akkermansiaceae bacterium
CAATTTTTTCGCTCGAAAAAATTGCCGCTTCACGGATATGCCATGGGGTGACGAAGTCAGGCTCGCCAACGCCCAAAGAGATGACATCGTCGCGCCCGATGACGAGATCGAAAAAATCTCGAATCCCGGAGCGCGGGATGGAGGCGACGTTGGTGGCGATTTTCGCTTGATAGTCCATGGGAAGTTCCGCCAGCTGGCGAACGCGTATCTCAACTGGATGCAGCGAGAACGTCAATCCCGTGGCCGTTTATTTCGGATGACCATCCATCGCTGGGAAGCGGTGCCCGGTCATTTAACCCAAGAGCCTCCTCGCGTCGGCTTTTTCTGCCAACAAATCCGGTTGTCAAAGGCGTTTCAAATGATACATACAGCTCGTTTTTGTGCCTTCCGTCATTATGGATCATCCACTTCTAACCTCCGCTTGGTCGCGCTCTTTCTCCGCGCTTGTGATGGGTTTCGTGATGGCGATGAGTCCTGTGGGCTTCGCTGCCTCTGATTCTATCTGGGAACTTACGAAAATTGAAGGCCGTGATTATGTGTCCATCGACAGTATTAAGAAAGTCTACAAATTTGACAAATTCACCCGCTCAGGAAATTCTGCGGTATTAGAAAATGCCAAGGTTTCGCTGAAAATGACCGTCGGTGGCAACGAATGTCTGATGAACGGAGTGAAGTTCGTCTTGAGTCATGAGATCGCAACTGCCGGGGATAAGGTCTATGTCTCACGCATTGACCTGGCGAAACTGATTGATCCGGTGCTGCGTCCCAATTTCATCCAGAATGCTGAAGATTTCCGCACGGTGGTGTTAGATGCTGGGCACGGCGGCCACGACTCTGGCGCTGCGAACTCCCTCGGCAGCGAGGCAGGTTACAATTTAAAGGTCGCTGGCCTCGTAAAATCCCAATTGGAAGCGAAGGGCTTCAAGGTGGTGATGACCCGAAATAGTAATGTTTTCCTATCACTAGAAGAGCGCGTGAATGTGGCCAATGAGGTCAAGGAAAACGCCGTTTTCGTAAGCATCCATTTCAATTCTGGCGGCAGCCACGCTCGCGGGATTGAGACATTCACTCTTTCTCCGCCGAGTGTCCCGCATTACGGAAGTGGCGTTAAAGAAAGCGACTTCAGCACGCGTGCCGGAAATGAGCACGACTCTGCAAACATCGCGCTTGCGACTTCTCTCCATGGCTCAATGCTCCGCCGTTTAGGGAAAAACACCTTCGACCGTGGCATCAAACGCGCTCGTTTTAGTGTGCTTTCTGGAGTTCGCCATCCAGCCGTTTTATTCGAGGGTGGCTTCATGAGTCATCCTTACGAGGCGCGATTGATTGCTAACCCACAATACCAAGCTGCCGTCGCGGGCGGCATCGTGGATTCAATCGCAAAATACCGTTTCGCCGTCGGTCGCAAGCCGATCACGCCGAGGCAGTAGTCTGATCTTTCGTCAGAGAAATCGCCTCGACGCCCGAGTCCGTTTCAAAGGCTCATGGAACAGGTTTGGCACTGAGGTTTTAGTTTTTGCGCAGTCGCCCATGGTGATGAGGCGGTATTCACCTGATATGGATTGGTAAATACGAAAATCGAATCTTCGTTTTCATGCCCTTTCACAAGGGTTTCCCCTTGCTGAAGAGAGCCGAAATTTAGAAGATCACCGATCAAAGTTTTTATGGCTGCCCATCCTTCTGTCAACGTTGCGCGTCTCATTTATCTATTGGTTTGTGAGGCCGCAGGTATCGCCATCGCACTGAGCACGAATGTATCAATCGTCAGTGGATTACTGGGCGGGCTTGGCGTGGCGGGATTTTTTATCTGGGTAGAGACCTTGATGAAGGGATTCACTTTACGGGGATTTTCCACGGCCAGCTTCGGCCTGTGCGTCGGCCTGTTTTGTGCTTGGCTACTGACGCGAGTGGAAATTTCTAATCTACTAGAACTGGCATTTCGGGATAAATTACACAACGAATCAGGAGACATCGACATGGAGGTCGATCTGCGAGTGAACGCTCTGCGACTGACGGTGGATGTGACTTTGTTCGCCAGTCTTGGATTTTTGGGGACGGTTCTCGCATTGCGGAGTAACCGTGATGACTTTGCTTTTATTATCCCTTACGTGAGATTCCGCCAAGATTCTTCGACTGGGCAGCCTGTGGTATTGGATTCAGAAGCAGTTATGGACATGCGGGTTCTGGGGATTTTCCGTTCAGGCTTTCTGCATGGTCGGCTGATCGTCCCACGTTTTGTATTGGACGAATTACAAGCGAAAGCGGCTTCCGGATCTGACCCGAACCGGCAGCGCGCACAACGTGGCCTAGACCGCTTGGAAGAGATGCAAAAAGCGCCTGATATTCAGATTTCCATCCACGACAACGCGATCACCCATGAGTCAGATACACTTCACGCACGGCTGATCGAGACCACACGCCTGCTAGGAGCGCGGCTGATGACGGTGGATGAAAACGTCGCCAAGGTGGCGAAAATCCAAGGCTTGGACGTATTGTATCTTCATGATCTCGACGAGGCTCTGAAGCCAACCGTGGCGATCGGCGAGAAGGTGCGAATCGCCCTGGTCCGTCCCGGCAAGGAAGATCATCAAGCCGTAGGATATTTACCCGATGGCACGATGTTGGTCGCGAATCACGCAGTTGCCAAAATGGGTTCTACCGTGAATATCATCGTCGTCAGCACGCTACAAACTGCCACCGGGATGATGGCATTTGGCGAACTTCACAAAACAGGCTGAAGGATATGCAGCGGCGACCTGTACGGGCTTTAGCTTTTTTGCTTTAGCCTTTTTTGATGATTTGCTTGCGGAAAAGCGGTACTAGCTCGGCGTCGATCCAAGCAAACGCAGCATCAAGGCCATCTTCGCGGTAGAGCTTCCCGATGGATGCTTCCACTCGGGTCGGATTACCCAATGCACTGAGGAAATCATTGGACGTGAGACGAGTGAACCACTCGCCGTCCATGGAATTCCGCTCGCGCAGGACAAATTGGCGGGCGAATAGAGCGAGGACAGCATCGCCAATCCAAGCGGCTTCTCGTTCATGGCGGAGTTGTTCGTCTTTGCGGCTCACGCCGTGAGAATGCACAATTTCAGAAAGGCCGCACGATTTTTTGCAGCCGTTCTCGCTCAATCCGCTGGCGGAGCCGGGTTTCTGAATCGACATCCCAGTATCCGGGCTGGAGTTCGAGAAAAACCGAGGAATACGGCAGCGCGGTATGGGTGCGGATGACCAAGACATCGAAGCTACGATTCGCATCTTCTAGCAAGGTCAGCAGCGATTTTTGATCGAGTTCCGTGGTTTCGTGACCATGAAGCGAGCCTTCTAGCCGCTTGCGAAGATCATCGATTCCAGGGGCGAAATCATTTTCCACCGAGCGAAGTTCTCGCGTGACATAAATCTGTGGCCTGACGGTTTCCGTTTGTTCGAGGGTTTTAAGAATGTAGTCGAGCGCTTCTGGGACATCGACGGGTGCCGTCACTTGCCGGACTCCGGGCCGACTGTGTGCAGGAAATGAAGCCTCGGCGATGACGATCCAGTTTCGATAGCCTAGCTGGCCCGCCTGACGATCCACCGCCGCCTGCCAAGTAGGCGCACTGCCGATGCCAGCGCAGCCAAACGATAAAAGAGCAGCCCCGAAAACAAGCAAACTGCGGGAAATAACCATCGCTGTGAATATGCATTTCCCCAGCACCTGTCAACGCGTGGTCCAAGACGTTTTTGGGAAAAGAATGCAGCACCGATGACGGATCATCCGGTTTTACCCACGGATTTCAGCTTTTCGGCACTTCCATCGTGTCTCCGACGATTTCTTCGGGATCGATGTCCGCGCGTTGATAGGATGAAATCGCGGCTCGCACCATGGCCACCGCGCTCTCACGTTCATCATGAATGACTTGGACGCCAAGCTCTCTGAGCCGCACCACTTCATTGGGAAATTTCGCCCGGGCAAAAATACAGATACCACTATTTCTCTCTCTCACCAACGGCACCGCGACACATGTCGCATTCACGGCAGGAAAGGTGAAGGCCACGAGTCGCGCCCGCTGAATCCCCGCCAGATCCAGCGCCTCAGAATGGGTGGCATCGGCGAAAAGAACGGCTTGGCCTTCGCTTTTAAGTGCCCGCACGGTGTCAGAGTTTTGCTCCATCACGAGCGTATCCACCCCACAACGCTTCAGGGCTTCGTTCAGAGCTTTTCCCACCGGGCCATACCCGCAGATGATCGCGTGGTCCGTGATCTGTTTGATCAATTGAGTCGAGCTCATGGACTCCGGTGTAATCTTGCGAGTGCCTAAAATTCCTTTGCGTTCCAGCCATCTTCCGAGTGGACCCGCACCTCGCATCAGCGAAGGCACGGCCGCCATCGTCACTGCGGTGCAGATCAGAAGCATTTGCTCAATGCCCGCTTCAAAGGGTCGATAACCGCCAGCCTTGCCAATGAGAACCAATGAAAATTCGCCCGTGCTGGCCAGACTGCCCGCTGCAAGTAACGCTGGCCGCCCCGGTAGTTTGATCCATTTCAAAACCCCGAAGACGATCCCACCCTTCAAAACGAGAATCAGCAAGCTGCCTAATAAAATGCGATACCCATCCGAGGCGATCACCGATAGATCAATCAGCAAACCGACTGAGATGAAGAAAATCGCGAGGAATAAGTCTTTGAACGGTAAAATATCCGAAAGAATGCGGTGGCTGTAAATTGACTCGCTCACCACCAGTCCCGCCGCGAAGGCTCCCAGTGCCAGCGATAAATTTAACGCTCCACCCGCGAAGGCGACTCCGGCGCAAAGTCCGATGACCGTCAGGGTGAAAAGCTCACGACTCCGGGTGCGAGCCACGACATGTAAAAGCGGAGTCAATCCGTAACGGCCTAACAACCATGCTCCGATCAAAAATAGCCCGCCTTTCAGCAGAGCTAAACCAATTTGGCCCGCCACCGAGCCTTCGCCTTGTCCATAAAGCGCAGGCATCACGAGGAAAAACACAATGACGAGGATGTCTTGAAACAAGGCAATCCCCAAGCTGGCACGAGCTCCGGGGTTGTTTTGCTGGCCCAGATCTTGGAACGACATCATCGCCACCGCCGTCGAACTCAGCGCCACCGCCACCCCGAGCACGATGCTATCTGCGACCGGAAATCCCATGGCACTCGCCAGTAAACCCACGATGCCTGCCGTGATGCCGACTTGTAATCCACCGCCAACCAGCGCCGTCCGCCACAAGTGTTTAAACTCACTGAATGAAAACTCGATCCCCAGCGTGAACATCAACAAGACCACCCCGATTTCCGCCAGACTCGTGATGACCGGATCCCCTTTATCCAAGCCAGTCATCCACAGCAGGCCGAAGTTTCCAATCAACACGCCACTCAACAAATATCCGACAAGCAGACTTTGCTGAAATTTCACCAACACCAGCGAAACGAGCACCGCCAACACCAAGACCAAAGTCAACAAGGCGAACAGCGGCGAGATATTCGACACGCCACTGGCCAGCACACACCACTCAAAAAACATTACGTAAAGAATCCTGACAAATCGCCGATCCGCAAAGGACAAAAAGCCCGCTCGCGGAAGAAATCCATCTCCGATCCGATGCGAGCATTTTTCCTTTCCAAATGTTGAGCCAATGAAGATGCTTGCATCATATTCCGCGAAGATCACTATTCAGAAGAAATAGCCATATTCGTTACGAAACTTATGAATCGACTCTATTTAGCGACGATTGTTTACCTTGGATTCAGCGTTTCTTGCGTTAATCATCGGGATATTTCCGTCCGCTTAAATGAAGATCAGACGTATAAGATTCTTTGTGATACGGTGATCCCACTGGTCGACTGGCCAGAACAACCGCTCGTTGAGCGTCTTGCTCTCATTCACCAAGAGGCATCCAAAGTCGGACTCTCTGTTAAAATGAGCGAAGGTGTTAGAAAAGGCACTGCCATATACCCCGCCTTGGCAGTGAGGAATATTCCACTCAATGCAGCGATTCAATATACCGTCGATTCGACAAAACTTCGCTTCATATTCAAGGACTCGGGCGTGATTTATTTTTTTCTCCAGCACGAAAGGGCGTAATCTCCAAACCCACCGGAAGCAATCGATCTCTATCTCTAAACTGTCGCGCTTCATGTTTTGAGGGAAACGTTGGACTTGATTGCCCCAACGGGGCAAAATGCGATAGCCTAGGGCATCGCCCTAGGTAATGGTTATACCAAATGGTCTAGCCCTGAAGGGGCGATACTCTTCGGGAGGCCGCACACCAGATTTCGCCCCTTCAGGGCTTGAATTTCTTGGGATTTCTCCACCTAGGGCGTTGCCCTAGGCTATCGCATTTTACCCCGTTGGGGCAACCCGCTGAGCAACGGCACCATTTCCACAAATCTTCATGCGCGGCAGTATAAAATACGAGTAATTTCCCTTCCCGTGATTCGGGCTTGCCCTAGTAAGAGCGCTTCTATTGACTCCGCCATGGCAGAGATTTCTCTAGGGCTTTCATTTGACGACGTGCTGCTGGTGCCAGCTTTAAGCTCAGTTTTGCCCGGCGAGGCAGATCTGTCCACGCACATCACTTCAGGCATTCCGCTCTTCCTTCCCGTCGTCTCTGCGGCGATGGATACCGTTTCCGAGCACGATCTTGCGATTGCGCTCGCTCGAGAAGGTGGCATGGGTGTGATTCACCGGGCCTGTCCCATCGATGAACAAGCCATCATGGTGTCTCGGGTGAAACGCTCGGAAAATGCGGTGATCCAGAAGCCGCACACCGTCCGCAAGGAAGACACCGTCGATCATGTCCGAGCAATCATGGCGAAAAACGGCTTCTCTGGATTTCCCGTGATCGATGCGGAAGGCCGCCTCGAAGGCATGGTCACTGGCCGCGATGTCCGCTACCTCGACCGCGCCGATGCCACCGTCTCGGAAGTGATGACGCTGCGTGAAAAATTGATTACCGCTCCAGCGAATACCAGCCTCGAGGAGGCGCGCCGCATTCTCTATCAAAATCGGATCGAGAAACTTCCACTCATCGATTCCAATGGTCGCCTCGTCGGCCTCATCACCGGCTCCGACATCGAGAAACGCATCACCTTCACCAATGCGGCGAAGGACGATAACGGCCAGCTCCGCTGTGGTGCGGCAGTCGGCGTAGGTCCCGACTGCATCGACCGCGCACGCGTCCTCATCGATGCCGGGGCGGACGCACTTTTCATCGATGCTGCCACCGGCCACACCCGCCACGTCATGGAAGTGATCGGGAAACTCCGCGCACTTTCGAACGTCCCGGTCGTGGCGGGAAATGTCGTCACCGAGCAAGGCGCACGCGATCTCGTTTCCGCAGGCGCAAATGCCGTGAAGGTCGGCGTCGGTCCCGGATCCATCTGCACGACTCGTGTGATTTCCGGCGTGGGAATGCCACAGTTCACCGCCATTCAAAACGTCGCGGGGATTTGCCGCGAAGCGGGCGTGAAAGTCATCGCCGATGGCGGCATCCGCTACTCGGGCGACATCGTGAAAGCGCTCGCCGCGGGTGCCGACCTCGTCATGCTCGGCTCACTTCTCGCTGGAACTCGCGAAAGCCCCGGCCAAACGGTGCAGTCGCAAGGCCGTCGTTTCAAAACCTACCGCGGCATGGGTTCCATCGGTGCGATGCAAAAAGGCGCCGGTGACCGCTACGGTCAAAACAGCTCTGGCAAACTCGTCGCCGAGGGCGTCGAAGGCCGCGTGCCCTACAAAGGCCCTCTGTCCGACGTCATCTTCCAACTCATGGGCGGCCTTAAATCCGGCATGGGCTACACCGGAGCCTCGACCATCACCGAGCTTCGTGAAAACGCTCAATTCATCCGCCTCACCGCGGGCGGCCTCCGCGAAAGCCACGTCCATGATGTGGTCATGACCGAAGAGCCGACGAACTATCAGCCGCTGAGTTAAATGATTTTCACCGCAAAGGCGCAAAGGTCGCGAAGGGCCGCAGAGTTTTTGAAGCTTTAAAAACAAATCTCAGCGTCTTCCTCTCCACTCTCTGCGTCCTTTGCGTTTCGCTTCCACTCCAAACAAAAATTCACAAAGCTCTTCGCGTTCCTTCGCGACCTCCGCGTCTCTGCGGTAAATTCCACCGACCTCTTCACAATGCAC
>JANORE010000418.1:0-3578 GCA_031415155.1 Akkermansiaceae bacterium
AAGGAATTCAAGCCCTGAAGGGGCGAAATTTGATGCGCCACCTCCTGAAAAGTTCCGCCCTTTCAGGGCTAAACCATTTCATCCACCCATGACCCAGGGCGATGCCCTGGGCTATCGCATGTTGCCCCATTGGGGCAATACAGCCCGGCGTTTTCCACAAAATATGAAGCGCGGCAGTATAAATACGAGTCACCCGGGCCATCGATTTCTAAAACAAAAAACCAGCCCGCTTGAGACGGACTGGTTTTAAAAAGTCAATGGTGACGCCCGTTTTTATGGAAGCAAACTGATCGCCCGGGACTGCTTAATTGCATTGTTGATCTTGCGATGCAGCTTTGCGGAAACTCCAGTGACACGGCGCGGAAGAATCTTCCCGGTTTCCGTGGTGAACTTGGTGAGAAGTTCTGGATTTGTGGCCACTACTTGATCGGCAGGAATGTCATGCCGACGGCGGGTCATTCTACGGTTCGCCTTACGGAAATTGATACGGCGTTGGACTGTTTTTGGCTCGGACATAAAAATTAGCGGAGTTCGCGGTGAAGGGTACGGCGCTTGAGGAAGTGATTGAATTTCACTTTCTCCAGACGGCCTGGGGTGCGGAGGCTCTTTTTGTTACGTGTGGTGACGTAGCGCGAAGTCGGCTTGCCCTCAGCTTTCGCTTCGGTGCATTCTAAAATAATAATCTCGCGTGGCATAGAATTTGAACTTTGGGAAGGGGTGTTTTGCTTTAATCGTCGTCCTCGTCAAGAGAAACTGATTCGGAATCTTCATCTTCGACATATTTTCCACCGCTGAAGCCAACTTCATCGGATGGGCGGAAGCGGCGATTGCCATATTCCTTCTCCCATTGGCCTTGGCACTCAACGGTGAGACGGGCGAAGGGAATGGCTTCGAGACGTGTTTGTGGAATCTTGCGAGAAGACATTTCACAAATTCCATACGAGCCGGATTGGATGCGGCGGAGAGCCTGCTCGATTTCGTAGAGCGCATCTTGTTCTTTCGCGAGGACGGAAAGGGCGAAGTCGCGGTCGTAGGCATCACTGCCAGCATCGCCTTGATGTTGGCCGCTGCCAGAAGCTTCCGAACCTTCGGGAGCGTTGCGGATCGTGTCGCGAGCCATGCCGGAGACGGCATCGACGAGTTCATCTCTGATATCGAGCAGACGTTGGCGTTGTTTTTGGATAAACGCCGGAGTGTGTGTGCCATTGGATCCAGCCGGCACGGGCTCGCCAGACGGAGCGGGTGCTGTTTTGGGCGGCACGAAAGGAGGTTTGATCGGAGCTGGTGGAGCGGGGTAATCCACTACCGAAGAACGCGGTTTAGTGGCAGGAACTTTCTTCGCCGCAGGAACTTTGACGGGAGCCGCCACTTTCACAGGAGCCTCTGGTTTAACAGGGACCGCCGCGACTACGGCTTTCACGACCTTGTCGGGTTTAGCAGATTTTTCGACGGATTTAGCGGATGTGGAAACTTTCTTCACAGATTTTTTGACGACAGGCTTCTTATCAGGAGCTGTTTTTTGGGTAGGAGTTGATTTTTTAGGCGGGGCTGACTTTTTAGATGAAGTCGGCTTTTTCGCAGGAGATGGTTTCTGAGGCAGCGCGGATTTTTTCACCGACTTCACCTTTTCGATGACTACTGGCTTTTTGCTGACGGCTGCGGGTTTACCCGATGGGATGGCAGGCTTTGCTTTCCCTTTTTTGGGAGCGGGTTTCTGGGTATTTTTCTTCGCAGCCATAATAAAGGGAATGAGGATGCCGTGGATCGAAATTGCGTGTATCCCGCATCGCATGAAAATATACGTAATGCGGGAGCGCGGTGGATTAGCCCGTCATTGACAGTCCATCAAGCGGAAAATTCGTAACATCCGAAATAAGTGATTCGTGAGGTTTTCGGCAGTAGGCTTGAAATGCCCAAATCGATCCCTATGGTGCGGCCCCGCCATGCAGCTCAGCGCCATCGTCGAAGCCCTTCTCATCGCCTCTCAAAATCCTCTCCCTGCGGAGGAAATTGCGCGGCTGGTCCGTGCTCGTGTGGCCGAGGCGGATGACGTTAGAGTCCGTGAAGCCGAGGAAGGGAAAGCCCCTGCGGATCTCCCCGATTGGTTCTCCGCCCTTGCCATTACCAGCTCGGAAAACGTCGGCAATGCCATTCGCGAACTGATCCAATTCTATCAAGAAAGCACTCGTGCTTTCACTCTCATCGAGCGGCCAAAGGGCTGGAAACTCTACACCCGCATCGAATACGGTGACTTCGTCCGTCAGCTTTTCCCCGGTCGTAAACCTGAGCGCATGAGCGGCCCGGCCATGGAAACGCTGGCGATCATTGCTTACCGTCAGCCGATTACCAAGGCCGCGATCGAAGCCGTGCGTGGCGTGGCTTGCGATGGAATGATTCAAAAACTCCTCGACCGCGATCTCATCCGCATCGGCGGTCGCGCTGAGCTTCCGGGCCGCCCGTTGCTTTATGAAACGACCGATCTTTTCTTCGAGCACTTCGGCATCCGCTCCATCGACGATCTGCCCAATGCCAGCGAACTTCGGAAAGTAAAGCTGCCCGAGCCGGTATCCCCTCCCCCGCCCACTCCTGATTTCGAACAACTTGCGCTGAGCGACACCATCGGTATTCCCGCCGCCGCTGCCGTGGAGGAATGATCCTAAAAAGCCTTACCCTTACTTTTCCCGTGAATCTCGACGACATCCGCAGCCAGATCGACACTGTCGATAAAAACCTACTCGACCTCCTTTCTCACCGCGCCGATCTGGTCCATGAAGTGGGCCTCGTGAAAAAGCGGGATGGCTTGCAAATCTACGCCCCTGAGCGGGAAGAAGCCTTGCTACGACGGCTTCTCACGGTCAATGCCGGGCGCCTGCCAGAAAAGTCGATTCGTGCGATTTACCGAGAAATCATGTCGGCAGCGCTCGCTCTCGAAGATAATCTCACCATTTCATATCTCGGCCCGGAAGGAACATGGACTCACCAAGCGGCGATCAAAAAATTCGGCCACTCGCTGAACTATTCCGCACAACCGAATTTCTCGGATGTCTTCGATCAAGTCGCCCGCCGCACCGCAAGCTACGGCGTCGTGCCGATTGAAAATTCCACCGAAGGTGCCGTGAATCATACGCTCGATTTATTCGTGGATTCACCGCTCCAAATTTGTGCACAGATTTTGCTAAGAATCGAGAACGGATTGATGGCAGTGATTCCTCGTGAGGAAATCAAAACGCTCTATTCACATCCACAAGTATTCGGGCAATGCCGGAACTGGCTGCACCAGAACATGCCGCACGCGGACCGGGTGGAGGTCTCCAGCACGACCAAAGCAGCCGAAATCGCCGCACGCACCCCTAACGCCGGGGCGCTCGGCGGGGCCTTGGGAGCACAGCTTCACGGCCTGACGGTGCTGGACAAATCCATCCAGGACAGCGCGACTAACACCACGCGGTTCCTCGTCCTCAGCGAAAAAACCTGTCCGCCCACGGGGAATGACCGGACCTCGCTGATATTCAGTTTGCGGAATGAACCGGGGGCATTGTTCAAAGCCCTGACGCCGTTCAACGAGTTCCACATCAACA
>JANORE010000419.1:0-3081 GCA_031415155.1 Akkermansiaceae bacterium
ATCTACTATTTCGTGCCGAAAATGATTAAATATTATCTCGGTCAAGAGCCTATATTACCAAACGTTCCCACCTATCTTGCATCAGAAGAGGCAGATATGAAATTTATCCTCTCCCATCTGCCTGAACTGGTCGTGAAAGCAGCAAATGAATCTGGCGGCTATGGGATGCTCATGGGGCCGACTGCAACGAAAGACGAAATCGAAATTTTCCGTGAGCGCATCATCGCTGATCCACGTAACTATATCGCGCAGCCTGTTATTTCACTATCTCGCTCACCTACATGGTGCGACGGAGCTATGGAAGGCCGCCACATTGACCTTCGGCCCTACATTATTTATGGGGATGAAGTAAAAATTGTCCCCGGTGGGTTGACTCGCGTCGCCCTCACCAAAGACTCGCTGGTAGTTAATTCCTCCCAAGGTGGCGGCAGTAAGGCTACTTGGGTTCTCAAACATTAAAAAAGCAATGCTATCTCGTGTCGCAAATACAATTTACTGGATGGTTCGCTACGTAGAGCGAGCGGATAATCTTGCTCGTTTGATTGATGTCAATCAACAGCTTTTGCTAGATTATGAAAGGCTAGATAGCGAGCGATTACGCGGATTTTGGCGTCCTATCATCCTTAGCACGGGTGACGAAGAAGCTTTTAGTAAGTTATATGATGAAACTGGAAGTAATGAAGTCATTCGATTTCTGACAGATGACCCTCTCAATCCAAATAGCATCAGTTCGTGCATTGCATTGGCCCGTGAAAATGCACGTACCGTCCGGGATCAATTACCCGATGAACTATGGGAAGAATTAAACGCGCTTTACCTATTTTCACGCTCGGACGAGGCAAAACGCCTCATCGAGTCTGATCCGCAACGATACTACGAAAATGTAAGGCGTTCGGCGGTGACTTTTTTAGGTATCGCCTCATCAACAACGTCTCGAAATGACGTGTGGGAATTTATGGAACTTGGTCGCCACCTTGAAAGAGCGGATAAGACAACACGCTTTCTCGACGTTTCCAGTTATTTGCCATCCAATGGCGATGATACAGGAGTATCTTCAAATCGAATTCTACATTGGACGGCGATTCTTCGCTCTTGTGGTGCCATGAGATCATTTCGAGCCACTCATCATGATGTCGGAGCAAGAGGTGTCGCCGAGTTTTTGATTTTTAGTAAAGAGTTTCCTCGATCTGTTAGATACTGTATTGATAAAGTCGACCGTAATTTACACCGGGTCTCAGATACACCCAGAGGAGCTTTTTTAAACGAGGCAGAGCGTGAATCCGGGCGGCTTCTGGCAGAACTTAACTTTGGCGCTATTGAGGATGTTTTTGAATTTGGGTTGCACGACTATCTCGATGCGCTTCAAGATCGTTTCAACAAGATCGGTGCCGAAATATTTGAAACCTATGTCCTTATGCCAGAAAGAATTCAAAATCATGCGGAAACAAAATTTTCATCGCTATCTGAAGTCGCTGCATGGCAGATGTCACAACAACAGCAACAGTGATTGATTCAAGTCAAACGGCCCAATCCCAGTCTGGCATGAAGTTAGCGGTGCTCCATCGTACGCTATTTCACTACGGAATCCCGGCAAGCAACAGCATCAACACGCTGCATTTAGAACCACGGACTTTTCCTTATCAGAAAACGATCAGTGTTTTGATCCGAGTCATTCCTGCCACTCGATTACGCCGATTTAGCGATCTTTTTCAAAACATCACACATCACTTCGAACTACCAACGGAGCACTCGCGATTAGAAATCGAAAGTCGGTTAAAAGTTCATAATCTCCCGTTAGATATTTCTTTAGCAAGTCGTCAAGCCACGGCTGAAAGTTATAAAGATCCTTCGATTCGTGAACGAATATGGCCCTATTTACAAGAAAGCCGATGGGTTTCGTTTACGTACGATATTTGGAGGCAAGCTCTAGATATATCACACTCAACCCAGCCGATCTTCGAGCAAGCAGTTGCCCTGATGGATTGGATTCACCGGGAGTTTAGTTATGAATCTGGTGTGACGAATGTGGAGACACATTCGGAAGATGTTTTTAAAATCAAGAAAGGCGTCTGTCAGGATTTTACCCATGTGATGCTAGCTTTGTGTCGATCTATCGGAATCCCAGCGCGCTATGCTTCGGGTTACCTTTACAATGGTCCTCTGGGCACCTTGGTAGGAGCACAAGCGTCTCACGCATGGTCAGAAATCTATCTCGTAGAAGCAGGCTGGATTGGCTTTGATCCAACGAATAATAATCTAGCAGATGAGCGCTATGTAAAAGTTGCGGTGGGTCGTGATTACCAAGATGTGTCGCCGATCCGAGGGAATTATCAAGGAGGTGGTCACTGCCACATGGAGATTCAGGTGGAAGTGGAGAAGATATAGTGAATCCTATTCTGTGTATCAATTTCATTGATGCGCCATGGCTTTCATGGGTGTGAAAAGAACCTCCGTTTCCTTGTAGCTCCAGCCTTCGCGCCCAAGGAGCTGGGCCATCGCATCATCATGGAGAACGCGAATCGCAGAATCGAGGATTTGTGCTGGCATGTGGAGATTACCCACTTTCCAAGCGATCAGTGCCGCTTGTGCTGGCGAATCCAACGATATCTCATATACCGTTTCTGGTAGTTGACAGACGATATAGTCGGCTCCGTTTTTTTGAAAAATAAGGCATCCATCGATGAGGCGATTTTCAAGATCAAAACCAAATTCCGTCCCATCCTCAGCGATCCCCCGCCAGCGGCGTTTGAGAAATTGGCGACGCTCGGCAGTGAGGATGATTTGCTTTTCAGTAGGTAAAACAGATGCAAGTGCGAGAGGTTTTTGGATCACATGCATAAAGTTATTATAAAAAGAGTTAGAAGAGAAAATACCGTTGTGCCATCGGAAGAACTGACATGGGTTCGCAGCGGAGAATCTCCTCATCGGCGGTGACAGTGTAGGTATCAGGATCGACGGTGATTTTGGGTAAAAAATCGTTGAATGGAAGGTCGTGCTTGGTGATGGTCCTACAATTTTTTACGGCGACGAGGCGCTTGGTGAGTCCGAGTTCCACTAGATTTCCTGAATCGAGTGAAGCTG
>JANORE010000420.1:0-7211 GCA_031415155.1 Akkermansiaceae bacterium
AAGACTGGATAGTAAGCCCGGGCATTATAAAAAACCGTGAAGCGGACATAGCGCCGAGGATTTCCTGAGAGGTCCATCATTTCATACAGTGGGCTAAGTCAGATTCATCACGAGAGAACCACCATTCTCTGACATGCCAGAACCATCAAGCGAAAGATCGTCAGATTTTTCGCTCATACGATCTAACACTTTCACCGTTTGCCATGCGGCTTCCACATGGTGAACACGGAAAATCTGCGCCCCGCGCGACATTGCCGCACTGATGCAGGCGATGGTCCCGGCATCTCGGTCGGATGGATTTGGTAAATTTAATACCTCACCAATTACTGTTTTCCGGGAAACGGGGACGAGCACCGGACGACCGAATTTTTGCAAGCGTCCCAGCTCGCGAAATACTTGCAGATTATCATTCCGTTGCTTCGCGAAGTCGATTCCGGGGTCGAGAATGGTCGCGTCATTCGGCAATCCTGCGAGTCGCGCGAGTTCTAGTTTTTCCTCAAAAAACCGCTCCATTTCACCCATGAGATCCACCCATCGCTGATGGCGATGGGGCACTTTCGGTTCGCCCACGCTGTGCATGATGAGCAAGGCGGAGCCGTGATCGGCGCATAACCGCGCGTTCAGGTCATTTGGCAGCGCACTCATATCATTTAAAATTTCGACTTTTTGTGATTTCAAAACTTCCTCGATCACTTCGGGGCGCCATGTATTTGCCGATAAAATGGGGGGCCAGATTTGCGATGCATCACGAGGCTCAAGCCCATGGGACACTTCCTCCCAGCGCTCGAAAAAACCTGAAAACCGCCGTATCTCTTCATCAATCGGCACCGCCACTCGATTCGTCCGCGCGCTTTCCGCCCCAACATCGATCACATCCGCCCCTGCGCAGATCTGGCTCCGAGCCAGCGCAATCGCCTTTTCGAAATCCAGAGTCCCGTCTCCAGAAAACGAATCGTCGTTCACATTCACGATTCCCATGATCAAGGGACGACGCGGAAATTCAATGATCCGTGCCGGAAGCTTCAGCTGCATCGCTCAATCCTTTCCTGAAAATGAGGAATTGGAAATGGGATTTTAAGTGAATGTGGGGTGAGGAATTTCAAAGAATGAATAAGGATTTAGCCAAGTTTTCTCGATCGGGAAAAACGACGATGCGAAAGATTTTAAAAAGGGATTGCCAAGAGCTTGGTGAGTTCCTAGCGTCCCGCCTTCCGAGGGGCAGGTGTCAGAGTGGTCGAATGAGCACGCTTGGAAAGCGTGTGTGGCAGCAATGTCACCGAGGGTTCGAATCCCTCCCTGTCCGCCATCATTAACAGTGAGCAAATGGGGGATATCCCCGTTGATACCCCCACCCTGCTTTACGTAAGCATCCAATAGATAGCTGGAACTGTGGATGCTTATCAGAATTTTCAACCAGCTCCTATCTCTGCCTGATTGATTGATGGATCTTCAGTTCTTTGTTACTGTAGAGAATCCCATCATTTTCTGGGAATGATACGACTCACGAGGCGATCAAATCACACGGTCCGCATAGCGATCGAAGCGATTTGAGAGGATGAGAAACGTAGGGGCCCAAAGCCCGACGAAGATCCCGAAACGCTCCGCATGGGCGACCGTTTCCGGGGCTGTTCCTCCCGTTAGAAACCAGATCGCAATCGAGCCGAGAATCGAGGCGAAGCCAAAAAAGAAACAAATATTGCTGAGTGTTTTGAGTTGTTTAGTCTTCATTCAATCATCATCGCTCGTATCATGCATCAAACAAGGTGGAAAAATCCGTGCATCGAGTCAAATTCACGACGATGGAACATCCGGTCCTGACTCGCCACCTGATTTCCACTCTTACACATGCTTGATCCTACTCCCATTTCTCTCACGAACCGCTCACTGGCGGGCAAGGTGGCTGCACGGCTCCGGCCCCATCGCGCGAGGCTGGCTGTGGCGCTTGTTTTGCTGGTCTTTTGCGTGCCATTTACCAATTTCCACCCACTTGTCTGGGGCTACGTCGCGGATCACTTAGTCGAAAAAACGCTCACGCCCGCGATTCTTGGGATGTGGCTAGCGATCATGCTGGGAACTTACTTGGTCGGACTGGGAGCGGGTGCAGTCCAGTCTTATCTGATAGAGAAGACTGGACAGGCGCTGGTCCGTGATCTCCGCCGAGAGGTTTTCGCGAAGTTCGAATCGCAGTCTCTCGCTTACCACCGGGATACGAGCACGGGCGAGTTGGTCACTCGGGTCACCAGCGACATCGATGCGATGGAGCAGTCGGTATTGCAAGGTCTCACCGGTCTACTCGAAGAAATCGTCACCTTCGTCGTCGTCGCTGGCATGGTGCTCTGGATCAGTCCCCTCGTCGGGACGGTCTCGATTTTACCGCTGGCCTTTGCCTTCGTTTTTATCCGGAAATATAACCAGCGCGTGAAATCCGTTTATGATGGCGTGAGACAGAAGCTCGGGCAAATCGGTTCCTTCGTGCAGGATCGGCTGGCGGGCATCCAAGTGACTCAGTCATTTGCGAGGGAGGACTGGGAAAAGACGAGCTTCGACGAGCGCACCGCCCATTTCTATCAGGCGAGTGTCGGTGTGAGCCGACTGCGAAACACCTATTTTCCTGTGATCTCGATTTTTGGTTTCATCAATAATGTCATCATGCTCGGAGTGGGAGCATGGCTCATCATGCGCGGCAGTGATCTCTTCACATTGGGAGGTCTGTTAGCATATCGAGGATTCTGGTGGAGGCTCCAGAGTCCGATCCGGACGATCGCTCAGACCAGCGACATCCTGCAACGGGCGCGGGCTGCCGCACTGCGGGTGATGGAACTGCTCGATGCCCCGGTCACGGTGACGGAAAAGGCGGACGCACTGCAGTGGGATCGACCCGCTGGGCGTGTGGAGTTTAAGGACGTGAAATTCGCCTACTTGTCTAACAAGCCGATTCTACGCGGAGTTTGTTTCGTCATCGAGGCAGGCGAGTTCGTCGCCATCGCGGGGAGCAGTGGCTCTGGCAAGAGCACGCTCTTGAATCTGATTCCCCGGTTCTATGATGTCACGGAAGGCCGCATCCAAGTGGATTCTAACGACGTCCGTGATCTGCGTCTGGGCGACCTGAGAAGATCGATCGGCTATGTCGGGCAGGATAACTACCTTTTCGACGGAACAGTGCGCGATAACCTGCGCTACGGCAAACCCGGCGCAGCGACCGAGGAGATCGAAGCCGCTGCTCTTGCTGCCAATGCCCACGATTTCATCGTCGATCTATCCGATGGCTATGACACCCGCGTGGGGCAAAATGGTGTCAAGCTGTCTGGCGGGCAAAGACAACGGCTGAGTCTGGCGCGAGCTTTCCTAACAGAGCCGAAGATTCTTCTCCTTGATGAGCCGACTGCAAGTGTGGAGCCGGAGAGCGAGTCACTCATTCACGACTCGATCCTCAAACGAACGCGTGAGGGCGGTGGTACTACGATCCTAGTGACTCATCGGATTGATCTCCTCCGTCAAGCTCCGCGCATTCTCTTTCTCGAAGACGGATTGCTCACTGGCGACGGCACCCACGATGAACTTGTGGTAAATTGCCGCGGCTATGCAGATGCTTACCATCAGTGGGAAGTGGAGGAAGAAAGAAGTCCCCTGTAGAAATCAGACTGCGAGTGCCCATTTCCGAGTGCGGTGGTGACGATATTTAAAAAGTAGCGTCAGATAAATTCTCACGCCAGTCTCGGAAACAAGTCGGCCCCACCAGGAGCGGCCCCATTCATAGGTGATGGTGTCATGCATGATGCAGTGATGCGGACCTTGTTCCTCGAAGCGGTGCTGGTGGATGAAAAGGGTGAATGGGCCTTTGACGATTTCATCCTCTAGCAGATAGGGTGGCTGCACGGTCTTCCAGCGGCAAGTCCACCGCATGGGGATGATCCACCAATCCCGACAATGCAGCTCGATCAAGCGGCCTTCTTGCGCCGGGCCATCGGTTTTCAGACTGACCAGCGTCAGCGTCGGCGGCATGACTTTCGTGAGATTCTGCGGATCACTGTGGAATCCGAACATTTTTTCCGCGCTGGCGGCGAGTGGCGTGCTGGTGTGGAAAATCGAGGACATGTTAGTTTGTGAAATTTTTGATGATAAGCCAGAGAAGGCAGAGACCACGAATCGTCCAGCACAGAGTGCGCCACCCATTCGTCAGCACGAGGCGGTCAACGGTAGTGGCATCATAGCCGTGCATGAGCTGATGATGAAGCGGGACTTGGCAAAATACCGTGGAAGCCCAGACCAAGGCTAACGCAGCGAGACTGATTCCAAAAAGCAGCGAGCGTTCACCGAGAAAAAGCAGCCATCCCGCGCTGCCGACTTCCGCCAGCATGAGCGGACCCACCACCCAAGTGATGCGCGACATGTGCCGATCATGATAATTGAGAAATTCTTCCTGCCCCACGTTTTTCAACAGCGGGTAATGCACTACCTGAATGGTCCAGATGAGCCCGACCAGCGCCCAAGTAACGGCGAAGTGAATGACGAGTAGTGTAATCATATGATCTGATAGTGATTTCCCCCACTACTTCGTCTCTAGGATCGCATCTGCTGTCCGCAGTCCGGAGATGATTGCGCCTTCGATAGACGCACTCCAAAGATGATCCCCGCAGACGAAAATGCCAGCGTGCTTGCGAAAACCCGGACCGACTGGCCCGCCACCGGGTGCTTGCTCGGGCAATGCCCGCTCGATCTGCTCGGTCCGCAGATGCCGCCACTCGCGCACCTCGTTACCAAACCAAGCCTCCAGTTCCGCCAAGACTCGGGAATCAAGATTCAAGAATTCCGGCATCCCTAACACAGAAACTGAAATCAAAGCCTGACCCGGCGGCGCATAGCCTGGTGCTACATCCGATGGCACGCAAACGTTGTTCACCAAGCCACTGCCCGCTCCATTGAGCGCGATGATCGCCTCCCGCAGTGGCGAACGGGCAGCGGCGAAATATAGGCAAGTGACCGATCGCCACGCAGATTCCGCATTTACGATCCCGGGAATCAACCGTTCCGCCGATGTCGCATCCGTGGCCACGACCACGGCATCGCCTGCGATTTGCTCACCGGATTCCAGAGTAATGCCGCCCGGGCGGACTTCAGTGACTCGCGCGCCGAGTCGGAGCGTCCCATCGGGCAAGCGGGAACTAAGCTGTCGCGGGATTTCACCCATCCCCTGCGCCGGCAGAGTCGCGCTGCCCTGTGAGAACATTTTAAAGGTGAATTCAAACATCCGACTCGAAGTGCGGAGGTTGCGCTCCAGAAAAATCCCGCCGTAAAACGAGCGGAAAAATCCATCGATCATCCGTGGCGAGAATCCCGCCCGCTTGAGATAATTCTCGGTGGTCATGTCCTCATGTGCGGCGATTTCCTCAATGCTCACGCGACTCATGCGCCACTTCAGCAACGCCACCCGCAACTTGTCTGAGAACGATCCGATCGGCGCGAAGGCACTCGCTAACAGATGCCGTGAATCGCGGAAAACATCCATCACCCGCCACATCCGATCCCCTTGATAGACCAGCGCGCCCGGCTTGAAGCGGCGCAGATCAAGACTCGTCTTATCTAGCAGAATCCCGGCTTCCGGATAGGCGTCGAGATAAACTTGAAACCCCCGGTCGAGCAGGAACCCATCCACTCGATCCGTCCGCACGCGGCCACCGGGAGCATCGCTCCCTTCGAAGATCAATGGCCGGGCACCCGCTTCATGCAGCCGGATGGCGCACGCTAGACCCGCCAATCCACCACCTACGATGAGGACGCTTTTACCAGAAACGCTCAAGGAGTTTTCTTCCGTTGGTTTTGAATTTCCTGACACCGCATTGGTATTTCATCGACGAGAGCAAACCACTTTTCAAGATCCAATGTGCCTTGCTGCCGGAACGGCGAGTGGAAATTTCATTGAGGAAATTCGAGTGAAAGTTGAGTGGGGGTTCGTGGATGGCTTCCGTCTTTGCTCGTGACGAATGTCTTCTGCAAGCGCTCCCAGAATTGGAAAAATCCACCAGTCGCGAGATGTCGAGTCGCGAGATCCTCTGGGCGATCGATGAGAACGAGACGAATCCCTGCCTTAGCGAGGGCCGCACGCAGCATCGGCAGCGAGTCGTGCAATGGCCCCACTTCGGGGCGGAGGGCCGCGACCTGCTGAAAGTTGTTAGATGCCGCCCAGCGGAGCAAGGTCTCGTCGTGAGGTTGCTGAACTTCTAGAGACACAGGGACTTTCCAATGTCGCTCTCCACGTATGGCGGCATCCCGCAGAGCACCCGTGATCCACTCTCTCTTTGCTGCGGGAAATCGATGACGCTCCCACGTCTCGGAATCCGCTGTCACCATGACTGCGGAAAATGATTCCTGCCCGAGTGGCGAGATTTCCACGGATAGATCCTCCTCATGAATCCAGAGCCCCGTTGGCACCGATGACGCTAGGTTCTCAATCGGCCAATGGTGTTGAGTAATCGCAGGTTTGGAAATCCACTCCGGCTTGAGCGCCTCCGGGTTTTCAAATGCGGGCAGTCCATCCGCGAGCGATTCGAGAAGCTCACTCGCCAAGTATTTCTCTAAATTACTGCGCCGCGCGAGATAGGTTTTCCCGGGAGTTTGCAAGCCTGCCACCCAGCGCCACGAGAGCGTGTTCGATGCTGGATCGCCATCGAGTAAATGGCGGTAAAAGAATGCCGCACCGGATTGCCATGGCAGCCGCGCTTCATGCACCCACCACGCGGCGAACCACATCCGGGCATGATTGTGGAGGTAGCCAGTGGTGACCAACTCGTTCGCGAAATGATCGATCACCGCGTTCCCAGACCGCGCTTCCTCAATGTCGCGGACCGCCGGATCCTCCCCCATTTCCGCAAGTGCCTTCAAGTAGTCACTCCAAACTTCAGGCCGTAATGCCAACCACGATTTCCAATAACGCCGCCAGTAAATCTCTTGAACAAATTTCTCTACCCGCCCGAACGCATGCTCCCGCAAAACCGCCGATACAACTTCCTCCTCGCTCACCAGACGATGACGGATCGCCGGTGAAAGCCGAGAAACCGACGGATGACTCGGTTTCACATCATTCCGATCACGACCATACAGTTTGGCGATGCGGATGAACTCAGCCAATTGGTCGAATGAGGCACTGCGAGATAAAGGGCAAATCATACGACAAACTGTCCAGCAAGCGACAATGCGCAAGAATCAATCCATAC
>JANORE010000421.1:0-12722 GCA_031415155.1 Akkermansiaceae bacterium
AGCCTCGCCTTCGCCACCGCTGCGGAGAAAATCAAAGCTCCTAACGGTGGCCGTATCATCGACACCGTCGAGCCTCACGCCGAGTTTTTCCTAACCAAGGACAAGAAAGTGGAAATCCGCTTCCTTGACGATGCGGGCAAGGTCATCGCCCCCGCCGCGCAAACCGTCAGCGTCGTCATGGGCGACCGATCCGCTCCGACGAAACTCGCCTTCACCAAAGACGGCGACAAACTTATCTCCGACAAACCCGTCGCCGAAGGCGAGATGCTCCCCGTCGTCCTCACCATCAAGACCACCCCGGATGCCAAGGCCGTGATTGCCAAGTTCAGCCTCAATCTCTCCACCTGCCCGGAATGCAAGCTCACGGAATACGCCTGCCCTTGCGACCACGCAGGGGATGAAAAAGGCCACGAAGGTCACAAGCACTGATCGAGCGTTTCAAGTCCGGGGACCAAGCTGGTCCCCGGATTCATAAAATAGGAGGAGGGAACTTACTGTCCCTCTTCTTTCATCAGACACGAAGAGGCGACAGTAAGGTCGCCGCTCCCCACCTCTTCGGGGAAAATTTCCTCGCCCGTCCTTTGTCCTGCCGATTAGATCCGTGCCAATCATGCTCTCCTGGAACGAAATTCGCCACCGATCCATCAAGTTCTCCCGCGAGTGGAAGGGCACCACCTCCGAGAAATCCGAGCGCCAGACCTTCTGGAACGAATTTTTCGACATCTTCGGTATCAAGCGCCGCGCTGTTTCCTCCTTCGAGGAGCCGGTGAAGAAGCTCTCGGGAAACTGGGGCTACATCGACCTCTTCTGGCCCGGCCGCGTCCTCGTCGAGCACAAGTCCGCCGGGCAGGATCTCGACAAGGCCCACGCCCAAGGCATGGACTACATCCGCGGCCTCATCCATTCCGGGCGGGAAAAGGAATGCCCGCGCTTCCTCATCGTCTCAGACTTCAAGCGCATCGCCGTCCACGATCTGGAGCCGGAACAAGATCCGGACCTGCCATTGTTCAAGCGCCTGCCGCCGTCCGTCGAGTTCCCGCTGCAAGACCTCCACAAGCACATCCGCCGCTTCGCCTTCATTCCCGGTTACAAGCAGCACAAGCTCAACTCCGAGGACCCCGCCAATATCGAGGCCGCCGAGCTCATGGCCAGCCTGCACGATGCGCTGCTCGCCGGGGGCTTCTCCGGCCACGACCTACGCGTCCTGCTCGTCCGCCTGCTGTTCTGCCTCTTCGCCGATGACACCGGCATCTTCAATCAGCAGGACTTCAAGCTCTTCATCGAAAACCGCAGCAACGGCGACGGCTCCGACACTGGTCCCAAGCTCGCCCGCCTCTTCGAGGTCCTCAATACTCCCGAGGACAAGCGCCAGGCCAATCTCGACGAAGACCTCGCCGCCTTCCCTTACATCAATGGCGACCTCTTCGCCGAGCGCATCTCCTTCGCCGACTTCAATGCCCAGATGCACGGCCAGCTGCTCAAAGCGTGCTCCTTCGAGTGGGCCAAGATCTCGCCCGCCGTCTTCGGCTCGCTCTTCCAAGGCGTCATGGACCCCGTCGAGCGCCGCCAGGTCGGTGCCCATTACACGGCGGAGAAAAACATCCTCAAGCTCATCCGCCCGCTCTTCCTCGATGAACTCCGCGCCGAGTTCTCCACCGCCAAGGCCGACAAATCCACCCGCCGTATCGCCCGCCTCGAGGCGCTCCACGAGAAACTCGGCACCCTCCGTTTCTTCGACCCCGCCTGCGGTTGCGGCAACTTCCTCGTCATCACCTACCGCGAGCTCCGCGCCCTCGAACTCGAAATCCTCCTCGAACTCCACTGCAACGAACTCAGCGAGACCCAGCACGAGTTCTCCTTCGACGCCAGCAAACTCTCCCAAGTGGACGTCGATCAGATGTATGGCATCGAAATCGAGGAATTCCCCGCCCGCATCGCCGAGGTCGCCCTTTGGCTTGCCGACCATCAGGCCAATATCGCCCTCTCCGAAGCCTTCGGCCAGCTCGTCCGCCGCATCCCGCTCAAGAAGTCCCCGCATATTGTTTGTGGAAATGCGCTGCGTCTCGATTGGAAAATCATCCTGCCGCCGGAGAAATGCAGCTACATCTTGGGGAACCCGCCGTTTGTGGGTTCGAAGTACTTAACTGAGGAGCAACGTGAACAGATGAGATTCATCTGGCATGACGTTAAAGGCGCAGGGGTACTGGACTTTGTTACTGCTTGGTACCGCAGATCGGCCGAATACATACAAGGAACAAAAATAGTTACGGCGCTCGTGTCCACTAACTCAATAAGCCAAGGGGAACAGCCCGGAATTATTTGGAACGATTTATTTCAACGCTGGCGGCTCAAGATCCATTTCGCACACCGCAGTTTCGTATGGGAAAGCGAGGCACGGGGCAAAGCTCATGTTCATTGCGTGATCATTGGTTTTGGAGCTTTCGATACTGATAACAAGCTTCTATTCGACTACGAAACTAATACACATGATGCCACAGTAACGAAGGTTAGAAACATTGCTCCTTACCTAATCGAAGGATCTGACGTTGCATTGCCAAACGTTTCAAAATCTCGATCTCCCGTTCCAGCAATGGGCATTGGTAACAAGCCAATCGACGGAGGAAACTATCTCTTTACGGTCGAAGAAAAGCCCGAGTTTGTAAGATCGGAGCCCAATTCTGACAAATGGTTTCGCAAGTGGATCGGTTCCGATGAGTTCATTAATGGATGGTTTCGTTGGTGTTTGTGGTTGGGTGATTGTCCACCCAACGAATTGCGTTCCATGCCGCGAGCACTTGAACGGGTGGAAGCGGTGCGATCCTTCCGGCTAGCAAGTAAAAGCGAACCAACAAGAAAGCTCGCCGCCATCCCTTCGCGCTTTCACGTTGAAAATTTTCCAACACGGAACTTCCTTGTTGTCCCTAAAGTAAGTTCGGAACGTCGCCCCTACATTCCCATCGGGTTCATGACACCCGACATAATTTGTAGCGACTTAGTTTTTATCGTAAACGATGCCACACCTTTTCATTTTGGAATTTTGTCATCAAACATGCATATGGCGTGGATGCGTCAAGTGGCCGGAAGATTGAAGTCGGACTATCGTTATTCGGTTGGCCTAGTTTACAACAATTACCCCTGGCCAATCGACGCGACGGACGCGCAACGCACCAAAGTCGAAGCAGCGGCGCAGGCGGTGTTGGACGCGCGGGAGCAATTTCCCGGCAGCACGCTAGCAGACCTTTACGACCCGGTGTCGATGCCGCCGAAGCTGGCGAAGGCCCACGAGCAACTCGACCGCGCCGTGGACCGCTGTTACCGCAAGGAACCTTTCCTCACCGACCGCCAGCGGGTGGAATACCTGTTCGGCCTCTACGAGCAACTCGCCGCCCCGCTCGTGGCCAAGGCCAAGAAAGTTCCCAAACGCCGCAAGCCCGCTGCCGGGGCTGCGTCACCCGACGATAAGCCCAAGGAACCGTGAGTGGGTAGGAAGAGGTGACAGTAAGGTCGCGGCTCCTCATGGCAGCTTGACGGGTCCATCTCTAGCTGTCAGTGGTACATCCGTTATTTAACAACTAGAATAACGACCTCCCCACACCCCATGAACCTCGACATCAGCACCGACACCGACTCCGTCATTACACGCACGGAGAAAACCACCGCCGTCCAGACCACCCTCGCCGCACTTCCGGCGGATTCGTGGACTTGGCCTTCCAAAACAACCGCTGCTTGGACGGCGGATGTGGAGCAGCTCGATGGGGCGAAAAGCGGCACGCTCGCCCACAAGGCCACCGCCGCCGCCACGGACAAGAGCATCCAGTTCGCCGCGCTGGATGCGCGTTACAAAGCGCTCCATACCCGCACGCTGCAAGCCGTGGGTGTCATGCGTTCCCGCGCTCTAGCGGACCTCACGCTCCGCCCGGTGGTGAATGAACTGAGTGCCCGTGGAGACTCGAACCGCGCCACCGAGGAAGAAGGCGAGGAGCTTCTCGCCGCATGGTCGCAAGAGTTCGGTGAGGATTTCATTCCCGCACCGGGGAATACCTTCGCGGCCTTCCGGGAACTTTACGAAGGCTCCATCACGGTGCCCACCTTGCGGAAACTCAAAAGCAACTACAGGGAAGCCATCGCCAAGGCACGCCGCGCGGCAGGTGATTTCAACGCGTTGATCAGCCGCCTGGAAGACGAGTGTGTGCAGTGGTATGCCGAGGCCACCGCCGTCTTCCCCGCCGGAACTACGAATGGCGATCTCATCCGCGGGCAAATCCCCACCAGCTACAGCCCGGCCGCCGCCGCACCTGTGACACCGGCCACGCCTGCCTGAATCTGGCAACTACCCGCCGCTTGGCAAAAAACGGGGCTGTTTCACCTAGAAACGGCCCTTTTTCATGAGAAAACGGGTTTTCCCAGCGATTTCACGGCGTAGGAGCCGACTCGATCGTCGTAGGAGAGACCCCGGTCGCCGTAGGAGGCCCGGCGACACACGTCGGAGAAGCGACGGTCTTTGGAGGAGAGTCCGGGAACTCCGTCGCGGATCGACCGGTGCACGTGGATGAAGCTCCATGATGCGTAGGAGGCATAACCCCAACTGTTACCGAGCCGCGCAGAGTCTCGCTGAAGAAAGCCCGGTTGCTTCCGCCCTACATCAATCGTCAAACAAGCCTTGATCTCTGAGCGGCGGTCGGGCGTTGCGAGGGTCGTTCCGATCAAAGAGCCAATCATTTTCGTCGTCGGCTGCCCCAGATTCAGCGAGTCCCACAAGTGCTCTATCCATTGTTTCGTTGGTATCTCTTTCGTTTTCTTCCAAGGCTTTCGTCAAAATCCGCCGGTGCTCCTCTTCTGCTGACACCCCATGTGCCGCAGCGCGCATCTCTAAAGCTCTCACCAGTGCATCTGAAATGTTTGTTACCAACAAGTGAGGCATATGCGAAACTGCTATGGTCACCATCGTTGGTCGATCCCATTTTTCCATGCTCAATATCCCACTCGCTCTGATGGGTGGACTGGTTTTCACCTACTTTAAATCGAACAACATCAGCATCGCCACGCTCTTCGGCTTCATCGCAGTCGGTGGTGTAGCCGCGAGAAATGGCATCATGATGATCTCCCATTACTTGCACCTCATGTCTCACGAAGGTGAAGGTTTCACCCAGAAAATGGTGATTCGCGGCACGCTAGAACGATTCGTCCCGGTGATGATGACCGCCCTTTCCGCTGGCATCGGCCTCATCCCGCTGGTCCTCGCTGCGGATCAACCGGGCAAGGAAATTCTCCATCCCGTAGCCGCCATCATCATCACCAGCCTCAGCTTCGCCAGCGCAGCAGAAAAAATCAAAGCTCCTCACGGCGGTCGCATCATCCACGCTGTCGAGCCACACGCTGAGTTCCTCATCTCAAAGGACAAGAAAATCGAAATCCGCTTCGTCGGAGAAGACGGGAAAGTCATCGCCCCCGCCGCCCAAGTAGTCACCGTGACCATGGGTGACCGCACCGCACCGACGAAACTAGAATTTACCAAGGACGGCGACAAGCTCGTCTCTGACAAGATCATTCCCGAAGGCGAGAACCTTCCGGTGGTCCTTCAGATCAAGAGCACTCCAGATGCCAAATCCGTGACGAAGAAGTTTAACCTCAATATGTCAAACTGCCCAACATGCTCGCATGTGGAATACGCCTGCACCTGCGACCATACCGAGGGCGGTAAAGAAGCGAAAGCTCATTGAGGTCACGACCACAAGCCCGGCGAAACACACAATCATTGATCCCGAGAACATGCACGGCAGCATCACGGACTTTGTCCGATGGAGCTTTTGGTGCGGAGACTTCCTTGTGAGGGCGGTTTACCTACATGGAGGAAACTTTTTTCACAGGATGATCACATTTCAGATCACGAGATAAGCGAAGCTTGTGATCAGAAACTTGATTAAGTCGGCTGCTCGCCTCTGGCCATCACGACCTTGCCGGTACGGACGGTCTCGATGATTTCAAATTGTGCGAGCATCCCAATGGCCGCATCAATTTCTGAGGAATTTCCTGAAATGAGCGCAATCATTGAGCTGGGAGTCAGATCGACCGTTTTTCCGGCGAAGTGCTCGATGATCTGGAGCGCCTGCGTCCGTTGAGTATCAGTCGCGAGGAACTTGACCATGATGAGCTCCTTCACCACCGCATCTTCGCTGTCGTGCTCGGAGCAATGGATCACGTCGATCAGCTTACTGACTTGCATGATGATTTGCGAAAGCCCCTCCGGATCACCGGAAATACCGATGGTCATACGGGAAAAATTCGCATTTCGCCCTTCGGAGACGACAAGGGAGTCGATGTTGAAGCCGCGCCGTGAGAAGACTTGGCAAATCCGCATCAGCACGCCCGGCTCATTACTGACGAGGACGGAGAGCGTATGAGTCGGTCCGCGCGGAACAACGGGAGCTGGGACGGGAGTATCCGTGGTGATGATAGAAGGCATAGCGATGGATTGAAGATTTGAAATTTCAGGGTTGAGATCGCCGGATCATGTGGAACCGACGGGTTTTGCCATCTTTGTTTTGGGCGCTTCGGTGATCATGTCTTCGAGGGCGGCACCGGCCGGGATCATCGGGAAAACGTTGTCGGTTTTCACGCACTCGGCGTGGATAAGGATCGGCCCGTCGTTGTAGGCGAGTGCTTTCTGGAGCTGCTTCGTCACGTCGGCAGGACGCTTGATGTGGACGGATGGGATACCATAAGCGGCGGCGAGCTTGCAGAAATCTGGGTTGCCCACGAGGTCCACACCGGAAGTGCGGTCATCGTAGAATAGCTCTTGCCATTGGCGGACCATCCCGAGGTAGTGATTATTCAGCACCACGATTTTGATTGGGAGCTTATGGATCGCTGCGGTGGCCAACTCGAACAAAGTCATCTGGAAGCCGCCATCACCGGAAATCGAAATCACGGTTTTATCTGGGCAGGCGAGCTGTGCGCCGATAGCTGCCGGAAAGCCGAAGCCCATCGTGCCTGCGCCGCCGGAGGACAGCCAGTGATAGGATTCGTGGTTTTTGTAAAACTGCGCCGCCCACATCTGGTGCTGGCCGACGTCGGTGGAGACGATGGCGTTGCCCTCGGTGAGATGATAGAGCTCGTCGATGACCTGCTGCATCCGCAAGCCGCCTTGTTTTTTGTAGCTCAGAGGAAATTTTTTCTTATAGCCGTCCAGTTTGGCCAGCCAGTCGGTCGTTTCCAGCGGGCCGATTTTCTCGTTGATCTCAGCGAGAGCCGCCTTGGCATCGCCGACGATTTCGACATGGGCGCGGACCATCTTGCCCATTTCTGCGGGGTCGATGTCGATGTGGATGATGTTTGCGGTGGCGCAGAATTTCGACGGTTGGCCGATGATCCGGTCGTCGAAACGTGAGCCGACGTTGATGAGTAAATCGCACTCAACCATCGCCTTATTGGCATATGCCGTGCCGTGCATTCCGAGCATTCCAAAGGAAAGCCGATGATTCTCAGGAAAAACTCCCTTGCCAAGGAGAGTCGATGTCACCGGGCAATTCAGAGTTTCCGCAAGGTGCATCAGCTCCTTGTCGGCGCGGGCGATCATGCAGCCTTGGCCCGCAAGAATGACGGGACGTTTCGCCTTTGCAATCATCTCTGCTGCCTGCTTCACGGCCTTCGGGCAGATATTAAATGCCGACGTCGGATCGTAGCCGGGGAGATTGAACGGCGGATTCATTTCTCCGGTAAATGGGCCTTGAGAAATATCTTTCGGCACGTCGATGAGCACCGGGCCGGGGCGGCCTGTCGTGGCAATGTGGTAAGCTTCGCGGGCGATTCGCGGCAATGCGTTCGAATCTTTGACCAGATAATTGTGCTTCACCACCGGAATGGTGATGCCGAAAATATCGGCTTCTTGGAACGCGTCCTTGCCGAGCATCCAAGTCACCGTCTGACCGGTGATCACCAACATTGGCACGGAATCCATCATGGCAGTCATCAAGCCCGTGACCGTATTTCCCGCACCAGGGCCGGAAGTCACGAGCACCGCCGCCGGACGGCCCGTGGCGCGAGCGTAGCCATCCGCCATGTGGACGGCACCTTGCTCGTGACGGACGAGAATGAACTTCATTTTCGTTTCCACCGTTTCAAGCGCATCGAAGATAGGAATCGCAGCTCCGCCGGAGTAGCCGAAGATGTATTCGATGCCGAGATCATCGAGAGTTTTGATGAGCGCTTGTGCGCCGTCCATTTGGTTCTTGCTCATAAAATTGCGAGTTAGGCGGTAAAGATGGTCAATTAACCACAATTAGCAACTCGGAAATTGACAAAATGATGACAAACATCAAAAGTTACAATCCTCACTCGCTCGAACACGTTGTTTTTATGATCAAACTCTGATTTTGGTTTTTCTTTCGTTGAGAAAGTTGAAATCGCCACCGAAGGCGAATCATGCCGCGTGGCGGTGACGCCTTTACCCAATCTCCTCGTGGATGGCGGCAGAAAATTGATCAATCCATGCGTTGACCTCGGCGAGTTCTCGGTGCTCCACGAGGACGCGGATTTTATTTTCCGTGCCAGAGTAGCGGATCAAATGACGACCGTTGGTGCCGAATGCCGCAGTCGCTTCCTTCATGAGCTTTTGCAGTTTCGGCAGAGAGTCTAAAGGCGGCTTGGAAGAGACTGGCAAATTGGCCAACTGCGTCGGGTATTCCTGCATGATCTCGGCAAGTTGCGCCAGAGTTGCCCTACGAGCTAGCATCATTCTGAGCACTTGCAATGCACTGAGAATGCCATCACCCGTGGTGACGTGATCGCTAAAAATAAGGTGCCCGGAATTTTCCCCGCCGAAGGAGTAGCCATTTTTCCTCATGCGCTCGATGACACTGCGGTCGCCCACAGCCGTGGTCTCCACCTTGATGCCGTGTTTCTGCATGGCTTCGATCAGGCCGAGATTACTCATCACGGTGGCGACAAGCGTGTCATATTTGAGTTTTCCCTGATCTTTAAGGCCGACAGCGCAGAGTCCTAGAATGCGATCACCGCTGACGACTTGGCCATTGGCATCGGTGAAAATGACTCGATCCGCGTCGCCATCGAAGGAGATGCCGATGTCTGCGTGGTGTTTTCTAACAAGCTCGCCTGCCGCCTCCGGATGCAGTGCGCCGCACCCATCGTTGATATTGAGACCATCCGGCTGGATGCCAGTGGTAATCACTTCTGCTCCGAGTTCTTGAAAAATAAGTGGTGCGATGAAGTAGGCCGCACCGTGACCGCAATCGACCACGATTTTCAAGCCGTGCAGAGAAACATGATCTGCCGTGTGTTTGGCAAATTCGATGTAGCGGCCACGCGCTTCGTCGATGCGATGTATCTTGCCAATTTTCCGAGGCGGCAGTGGCGCGGACTCTGGCTCGTCGCCCATGATGTAGCGCTCGATCAGATTTTCTAGGTCATCGGAAAGTTTATAGCCATCAGGACCGAAGACTTTGATCCCGTTGTCTTCGTAAGGATTGTGTGACGCGGTGATCATCATCCCAGCTGCCGCTCCCATGGATTTCGTCAAATGAGCGACTGCGGGTGTCGGTATAGGACCGACCAGATAGACGTCCATGCCCATAGAAACGAGACCACTCGTGATCGCCGTTTCCAGCATGTCACCAGAAATACGCGTATCTTTACCGATGATCACCCGGTTAGGATTCGGCCCAGAAGAACGCAGCACGCTCGCCACGGCTTTCCCCATGCGTAATGCGACTTCTGCAGTCATTGGGAATTCATTCACCCGGCCACGTATCCCATCGGTTCCAAATAGTTTCATCATGTAGGTCAGATTTTTGAAAAAGCGGATCTGCTTTTAGAAAGCGGCTTCGCGCAAGTAAAAATCAAAACGTCCATCAAGTCTAGCCCATGCACAGGATAGGCAATCTGAGCAATCTGCAGGATTCTCGAGAAGCCGATGATTCGATCCAATAAAAAGTCAGAACACGGCTTGTCGATGACCTTGGCCCGTTTTTAACATGCGATAAGTCTTATCGGCAGGACTGCGGACTTCTTGAATTTCTCGAAGTCATGAGGTCATCATCCCCACATTACGCCAGCGATACGTCAAACTGATGGTCGTCAAGAGAACGATCAAGAAACTTGATCCCGCTTCTGGAACAGGCGCGGCCAGCAATAGATAATCTTGGTTCAAAGGGTCATTTTCTTGGACCAGATAATGCACGGTCGTCCATGCATAGCTACTCGTAACTCCAGAACTGGCGACAGCGGCCCGCATATTGTCCATCTCAGTTCTAAGCGCGGTGCCTGTGTTGAAATTCGCATTCCCCGTGCGATTGAAATCATTTGCCGCGAAGTCCAGATTTTTTCCAGAGATTCCACCGTCCAAGGTCAATTCCCAAATGACCTGAGCAAAAGCAGTTCTCGTGGTAGCATTCCCATTCACAAACTTCGTAATGAAAAAATTATCGACCAAGTAGCCGGTTTGCGCGACGACGAGGGCTTCATCTTGCGCTGGGGTGTCATTAAAAATAGCTGAAGCGGTAAGATCCGTATTGACGGTTTCACTGACGGGTCGATTGACGACGGCGACATTGCCATCCGCTTCCCAATAAGATCTTTTGGTGAAATCAAAACAAATCGCGATGTAGTTCAGACTCGTATTAAAGCCTGACAAATTCGACGTAATATTGCTGACCGTAAATGAAGATTGGTAAGTCGTGTAGGTATAATTAATTCCGTTGAGAGTCGCGTTAAATGTGCCTGTAGCGGCATGACTCGCGCAGGTGGCAGCAAGGAGAAAAATGGTCGAAATGATGATTTTCATTAGATCCTAGTGAGTGAGGGAGTCGTAAAGGGGAATTACGTTTTTGAACGCTATGCATTTCACAATGTGCAGCGCAGGCGCCTCTCAGTCCGATTCTATTTTTGAGTAAAGATTTATTTGAGGCAACAGGGGTGATTGGAGAGTGGATTCTATTTGGCGCAATGCGCTCGCCAAAAAACTATCTCAAATCTGCTTGGATTTCTCGCAACGTTCGCGTAAAGCTCGCCGTCCCATGGCGAAGCAGGCACTCGGAAAAGGACTCGGCGCACTTATTAAGAGAAGTGCTACTTCAGCGGTAGCGGATCCCGCTCTCGCTCCAGAAGATTTTAAAAGAGTCCGCGAAGTTCCACTGGATCATGTGGTTCCTAGCCCTTTACAGCCTCGCACGCAGTTTGTGGAATCTCCGCTGGATGATCTGGTAGAATCTATCCGCCAACATGGCATCATCCAGCCACTCATCGTGCGCTTGGTGAATGGCAAGCTTGAGCTGATCGCTGGCGAGCGTCGCTGGCGTGCTTCGAGGAAATTGGGACTCGCGACGGTGCCAGTCATTGAGCGTGAAGCTTCCGACCGCGATGTGCTAGAAATGGCCCTCATTGAGAATCTCCAGCGTGAGGATCTGAACCCCATGGAAGAAGCGGCTGGCTACGTTCGTCTGGCAGAGGAATTTACTCTCAAGCAGGATGAAATTGCAGCCCGAGTGGGCAAGTCTCGTGCGAGCGTCGCAAATGCCATGCGTCTTCTAGGTCTTCATAAAGACGTTCAAATGTTTGTCGCCCAGACTCGCCTCACCGTCGGCCATGCCAAGGCGATCCTCGCCATCAAAGACAAAGAAACTCAACTTCTCGTCGCCGACCAGATCATCCGCCGCCAGCTCACGGTCCGTGCTGCGGAAAAGCTCACTCAGTCATTTCTCAACGGAGACTCCCCAGAATCTGGCGAACCCAAAAAAGCCGCAGCACCTCGCGAGGTGGATATTCACGTCCGTGCCATCACCAACCGCCTTCGGGAACACTTCGCCACTCATGTCGCGATCCAACATTCCTCGAAAAAAGGTAAAATCGAGATCGAGTATTACGGCGATGACGACTTGCAGCGCCTGATCGAGCTTCTCGGTCTACCAAGCGTGGATTGATACTCATCTGAGAATTTTGCGAAGCGGGAAATAGACGATTGGACTTATATTCTCGTGGGCAAGCTTCCTGCCTGTGATTCGAGACGAATTTCCTCATCCCAGAGTCTCCGGACCTTCGCCGTGTATTCGCCAGCATTCGCATTTCCAGCCTCGTTTCTGACTTTGACGGGGCCTCGCGTGGCCGAGGTGATGAAAATTTCGTCAGCAGCGTGGAAGTCATCCAGATGGAGAACCCGTTCTTCACAGGCGATGCCATGACGAGAGGCGAGTTCCAAGATGACCTCACGAGTGACTCCCGGCAAGCAGCCCGAGACCAGTGACGGTGTTTGTAGAATCCCATTTTTCACGAGAAAAAGATTTCCCATCGCCGCTTCGCAAAGATGCCCCTGAGTGTTCAGGAAAATGGTTTCTGCAAAGACTTTCTGGCGAGCATGATCCAATGCGATCAGATTTTCTGCGTAAGAAGCGCATTTCAAGCCAGCCAGCGGTGAGCGCTCATTTCTCGGCCACGGAGCCATACAAACCGAGAGGCATGAAGGGACATCCGGTGCGGAAAATGCAGTCATCCATAACAGATGATCCGTGCCTAATGATAAGTCATTTAACAGTCCGCTTCCTGCCGAGATCGCCAAGCGGATTTTCGCCCGACCCGAGTCGAGCTGATTGCGCTCAATCAACTCTGCGGCGATCACTCCCAGATTCGGCAACTTGATTTCCCAGTCCAGTCGAGCCATACTTTTCAGCAAGCGCGCAAGATGCCGCTCGATAAATACTGGTACTCCATTGAGG
>JANORE010000422.1:0-8087 GCA_031415155.1 Akkermansiaceae bacterium
GGAACGCTCGCCGTTGGTTTAAACGGAGTAGGTGATTGATTTTCGTTTTGGCTCATACGCTCAAAGGGTTTTTTGTGTCTGAAGACTTATTAAGACAATAGTCGGTCGCTCTGTCAAACCCCCAACTAGGGATTTATCTCAAATGATATGACTCGCAGATCTTGAATGAGGTTGATCGTTAGAATTAAGAGTTTTTCTTTTTGAAACACGCTTCATTCGATCTGTTAGAGTCCGCAAAACATCGCAACCCGTGATTCAATCCAGAGCCTCATGATCACCGAATGGTCATTTCAATCCGAAATTTCTAAGTAAAATCCCTCCATCACGAGAGATTTTTAATGCTCTTTCCACCGTGCCGTGATTCCTATTTCCGCAGAAAATATGTCAGCCGAAAAGACCGCCATCACCCCGACCCGCAACGCAGATTTCCCAGAGTGGTATCAGCAAGTCATCAAAGCCGCAGACCTTGCGGAAAATTCTGAAACGCGTGGTTGCATGGTCATCAAGCCATGGGGCTACGGTATTTGGGAGCTCATCCAGCAACAGCTTGACCGCCGGTTCAAAGCCACAGGTCACCAAAACGCGTATTTCCCGCTGCTCATTCCCCTTTCCTATTTAGAAAAGGAAGCCGAGCACGCCGAGGGATTTGCCACCGAGTGCGCCGTGGTGACGCATCATCGCCTCGAAGCGGTGAAAGATCCGGCCACCGGAAAAACTAAGATGATTCCCGCTGGCGAACTTGCCGAACCCTATGTCATTCGCCCGACTTCTGAGACGATCATCGGCGCGGCATTTGCGCGTTGGATCGAGTCTTACCGCGATCTTCCCCTTCTGATTAACCAATGGGCAAACGTGATGCGCTGGGAAATGCGGCCCCGCCTTTTCCTCCGTACCGCCGAGTTTCTCTGGCAAGAAGGCCACACCGCGCACGAAACAAAAGACGAAGCCATCGCGGAAACTCGCTTGATGCATGGTCAATACGAGGAGTTCCTCCGCGATCACCTCGCCATCCCAGTCATTGCAGGAGAAAAAACCGAGAACGAGCGCTTCCCCGGCGCGGAGATGACCTTCACCGTCGAGGCGATGGTGCAAGACCGTAAAGCCATCCAAGCCGGAACTTCTCACTACCTCGGGCAGAATTTCTCCAAGGCGCAAAACATCTCTTTCACGGGCCGCGATGGCACGGTCCAGCACGCTCATACCACTTCGTGGGGAGTCTCCACTCGCCTGATCGGCACACTGATCATGGCGCACTCGGATGATGACGGCCTCATCCTGCCGCCGCGCGTCGCCACCCAACAGATCGTCATTCTTCCGATCACGCCTAAGGAAGACAGCCGCCAAGCCGTGCTCGATGCCTGCCAAGCTCTTGCAGAGACGTTGCGGCATCAGACTTTCTTCGGCGACCCCCTGCGCGTCCATGTGGATCAACGCGATCTCAATGGTGGCGTAAAAAAATGGGAATGGATCAAAAAGGGCGTGCCCATCCGCATCGAGATCGGTCCGAAAGACATCGAATCTCGCAAAGTCTGCGTCCAACGCCGCGACCAAGCGATTTCTGAAAAATCCTTCACCGATAAAGCGGATTTTATCCAAAGTGCTTCCGAAATGTTGGGTGAAATCCACCAGACATTGCTCAGTCGTGCCACCGCCTTCCGCGATGCGAACATCACTGCCTGCGATCATCTCGACGCCTTCCACGCGCATTGGGCAGGCGACAATCCCGGCTGGCTTTACACCCCGTGGTCCGGTAGCCGTGAGCAAGAAGAAGAGCTCTCCAAGAAACACAAAATCACCATCCGCTGCCTGCCCATTTCCGACACGGAACTTCCCGCCACTGGCGGAAAATGTATCCTGACTGGCCAAGAAACCAATATCCGTGCCATCTGGGGACGAAGCTATTGATCACTCGCGGCAGTGTAAGATGCATGACGATCCTAGAAATGGATGCTTCAGGGCTTTTGGCTGAAAGTTGGCGATCCACGAGAATGTATTCTCGGGACTCGATTTCTATCGAATGAAGATCATCTAATATTCATGAAAACATCCCGCCCCATCCCACTGCTCGCCACGCTGGCGGGAATCTGCCTTTCTTTGCCGCTGATCGCCATGCCTGCCCCTGCGGATTTGTGCGTGGGACAAGGTTTCGTCAACCCGATCAATCTTCATGACGCCACGCCGACTCTGTCGTGGAAGCTGCCGATGGATGCTGGCGTGAAGAAGCAGTCGGCCTATCGCATCATCACCGCCAGCAAGGCGGACCTGCTGCCGGACAAACCCGATCTCTGGGACAGCGGCAAGGTGGACTCGGCGGACTCCGCATGGATTGCCTACGGTGGCAAGCCGCTCAAGTCTCGCCAGTCCGTGTATTGGCAGGTGATGTTCTGGGATCAAGACGGTAACTCATCCCCCTGGAGTAAGCCCGCACATTTTGAAACAGGCTTATTCGATCTTGCGGACTGGCAAGCCCAGTGGATTCACCTGAATCCCGCCGACAACAAATCAGAAGGAAAGGAACAACCCAAGCCGCCAGTGGTCGTCATCGAAAAGGCACTCTATGGCGAACAGGGAAAACCTGAAAACCTCATCGATCTTACCACCAAGCTCGGGCAGCTCATCACCGAGGGGAAACCGATCATCACGGTAAACAACGATCTCGCCGGTCGCGATCCGATTTACGGCACTGCCAAGACCCTCTCACTGGTCGTCATCCGTGACGGCAAGCGTGAGGAAATCCTTCTCCCGGAAGAGCAAAAGCACGATTTGATCACGGGCGGTCAGCCCGCCGCACCGACAGCCTTCGTGCCTCAGCATCTCCGCCGCGAGTTCGCGATTACCAAACCCGTGCGTGCCGCGCGCCTCCACGCCACCGCGCGCGGAGTTTTTGAAATTCACCTGAATGGCAGTAAAGTCGGCAACGAGTTCATGGCTCCAGGGTGGACGCCCTACGCACGCAAAATCGAATCGGTCACCTACGACGTCACCCAGCAAGTGCAGCAGGGAAAAAACGCCATCGGTGCGATCCTTGGCGAAGGTTGGTATGCGGGGCATCTCGGCTTTACCAAGGGAGGCCCGACCGGGAAAAAACCCCAATTCCTGCTCCAACTCGAACTCACCCATGACGACGGCACCACCAGCACCATCGCCACCGATGCTGGATGGAAGGCCACCAACGATGGCCCCATCCGTTTCTCCGGAATCTACGACGGCGAAATCTATGATGCCCGCCAAGAACCCTCTGCTTGGGCGACCACCGAGTTTGACGACTCCAAGTGGCTGCCAGTTTCCACCCAAAAAATCGCCGCAGATGTCGTCATCGCGCCCAAACGCCATCATCCGGTGCGCATCACCCAACAAGTCCCCGCGATCAAGGTCACCGAACCTCAGCCCGGGCGTTTTGTATTCGACCTCGGCCAGAACATCGTCGGCTGGCCGATCCTGAAAATCCCTGTTCGCAAGGACCAAGTCGTCACCACTCGCTTCGCGGAAATGCTCGAGAAGAATGGCACGCTCTATACCGCGAATTACCGTCATGCGAAATCCACCAATACCTACACGGCAGGCACCGACGGCACTGTCACCTGGCACCCGACATTCACCTTTCATGGCTTCCGCTACGTCGAATTGAGCGGATTTCCCGAAGGCACCCGCCCGGAAAAAGACTGGGTCACCGGTGCGGTCCTGCACTCGGACTTCGGCACGAGCGGCAGCTTCACCTCGTCTCATGCGATGCTGAACCAACTCCAGAGCAACATCACTTGGGGGCTGCGCGGAAATTTCCTCGAAGTCCCCACCGACTGCCCGCAGCGCGACGAACGGCTCGGCTGGACCGGCGACGCCCAAGTCTTCGCACCTGCTGCAATGTTCAATGCCGATGCTTACTCGTTTCTCGCGAGTTGGCTCGAAAGCATGCGCCTCGACCAATTACCAGACGGTGCTATCCCTCCGATCATTCCCAACGTCATGAGCCTCGGTTGCGGCGGTCCCGGCTGGGCGGATGCCGCCACCGTGATCCCTTGGGAGCTCTACGTCCGCACCGGCGATCTCGGAGTGCTCGCGGAAAATTTCGACATGATGCGCCGCTGGGTTGGCTGGTATGAAAGCCAGGCCAAGGAGCACCTCATCGACGTCGAAAGCTACGGCGATTGGCTGCAACCCTCGCCAAAAACGGGCGATATCAAGGGCGATACCCCGCGACCACTTATCGGCACCGCCTACTTCGCACGTTCCGCAGACCTCAGCGCACGAGCCGCACGCCAGCTCGGCAAAACGGAGGAGGCCGCACGTTTGGTATTACTTTCTGACTCCGTGAAAAAAGCTTTCACCGCGAAATTTTTCGATGAAAAAGGCAAGCTCACCACGCCCGTCGAGACCCAGACTGGCTACCTGCTCGCTCTCGGCTTCGATTTACTGCCCGAGCCGCTGCGGGCGGACGCAGCCAAGAATCTCGTGCGACTTGTCGGCGAGGCAGGTGTCCACCTACGCACTGGCTTTCTGGGTACTCCGCTGCTCGCCCCGGTGCTCGACCGCTTCGGTCACACGGATCTAGCCTATGAGGTGCTCTTCAAGGAAACCTACCCCTCGTGGTTCTTCTCCATCCACCAAGGCGCCACGACCATGTGGGAGCGCTGGAATAGCTACAGCCATGCCGACGGCTTCGGAGATGCGGGCATGAACTCATTCAATCACTATGCCTATGGAGCGATTGGTCAATGGATGTACGAACGCATCGCCGGACTGGAGCCGGACCCCACGCAGCCTGGCTACAAGCACTTTTTCATCCGCCCACAGCCAGGCGGCCCACTCACCTCCGCCCAGGCTGAACTGAAAACCCCTTATGGCACCGCGCTCAGCGCCTGGAAGATCGAGAACGGGATCTTCAAGCTGAAAGCCATCGTCCCGCCCAATACCACCGCCACCCTCATGCTCCCAGGCAAGGATGTCACCACCCTGCCGCCAGGCCAGCATGAGTTCGAGTCCAAGCTCCCATGAACGAGCATTCCTGAATGAGAAGTTCTCGTCCTGAAACGGCAAACTGAGGTGTTACAAGTGCCGGATTCATTAAAAACTGCGATATTTACCAAGATTCTGCTTGGCAAACCGTAGCGAATCTCTCAGTTTCCGCGCTCTACCCGTATTTTGGGTAAACGTAAAAGACGCTTCTATCATGTCCGTATCTATCCGACTCAACCGCAAGGGCACCAAAGACCGCCCTTACTATAAAATCGTAGCCGTTGACAGCCGCAAGCGTCGCGACGGACGTTTCATTGAGCAGCTCGGCACTTATGATCCTCTTCTCGAAGGGATTAACTACACCATTGATCTCGCAATCGCCGATAAATGGCTTGGTGTCGGTGCAAAGCCATCTGAAACGGTGAACAGCATCATCCGGAAAGCGCGCACCGCCGCCGCAGTCACGGCTTGATTCATTCCGAATTTCTAAAAATTTCTAACAACCGCATTCCGCAGGGAATCGCGGTTGTTTTGTTTTAAAGCTGCGAATTCTTTCCTCTTGAAACATGCTTCCCCGCTCACCGACTCCATTCGAGCAATTCATGGCGCAGGCTTTGCACGATCCCGAGCGTGGTTACTACGCCCGGCGGATTCTCGCGGTCGGGCAACGCGGAGATTTCACGACAGCTCCCATGCTTTCTACCGCACCAGCTCGCGCGATAGCCCATTGGGCGGTGCGAGCCATGCGAGAAACCAAGTGCCATCACTTGATCGAGATCGGCCCCGGTGAGGGAGTTCTCGCTGCCGGGATCCTCGGAAATCTACCATGTCTCCGACGTTGGCGGACCCATTTACACTTGGTGGAAACTTCCGCCCCACTGACGAAGCGCCAAAAAAAGTTACTGGGTAGACGAGCCACTTGGCACAGCAATATGCAGGATGCACTCTCTGCCTGTGGCGGAAATGCGGTGATTTTTTCAAATGAACTGGTGGATGCTTTTCCAGTCCGCAGATTTCAAAAAACGGACATCGGCTGGCAAGAACTCGCCGTTCATTTCGATGTTCAGCGGCAAGTCCATGAATCGCTACTTCCCCCCGTCACGCTCCCCCAATCTTCTGGATTTCATGATCGGCATCCTCTCGGGCAATGGATCGAAGTCCATGATTCCTATCGCCGCTATCTGACGGACTGGCTACCTTTTTGGAAATCCGGACGAATGCTCACCATCGACTACGGCGCGACAGCGGAAGATCTTTACCATCGCCGACTTCATGGAACCATCCGCGCTTATCTTCTCCAACAACGGCTCGAAGGCCCAGCGATCTATGAAAACGTCGGTCGCCAAGATCTCACGGCAGATGTCAATTTCACCGATCTCATGATCTGGAGCCAGCCATGGATGGGCCAACAAAAGCTGATGAATTTCGGAGAATTTCTTCAAGGTCACACCCGCTCATCTGATCACTCCCTCACTGAAAATCAGGGTGCCGGCAGTGCCTTTCTGGTGCTGGATCAGGCCAGAGGTGGACTCGTCTAAGTTCTAATCCATCTCCAACATTGAAAGATCCAAAAAATCAAATTTCTCACCACCTTGGAAAGCCCTAAACCCTACTAAGCCATTTCGCTTGAAGCGCGATGGGACGGTACGGGCTACCAACTTCCGGTTTTGGCATTTTGTCGCTGACTTTTTCACCCGCAGCGGTGAACAGGAAGATGAAATCATGGTCAATTTTTCACCGATCTTATCCGCTCCAGTTACCGATCCATCAGCGCGAACTTGAGTTCTGCTTCGGAGACGACGTCGCCATTGACGAGGCAGCGGCAGCGAGTTTGGCCGATGGAGCCGCGGATTTTGATGATCTCTGTTTCGATGAAAATCGTGTCGCCAGGCAGGACGGGGCGGCGCCATTTTACGTTGTCGGCGCTCATGAAGTAGCCGATTTTTCCGACGTTTTCTGGCTTGCGGAGCATGAGAACGGAGGAAACTTGCGCCATCGCTTCGAGCATGAGCACGCCGGGCATGATCGGATGGCCGGGGAAGTGACCGGCGAAGTATGGCTCGTTGATGGTGACATTTTTCATGCCCGTGCATTTGTTATCGCCGAGAAAATCGACGATGCGGTCCACCATGAGGAAGGGATAACGGTGCGGTAAAATTTTCAGCACCTCATTGATATCGAGCACGCTCTCGCCATCGGGGATGGAGACGGCGGCGGGAACCATGGAGCGCATTTTCGCGTATTCGGATTTCAGCTTGGCTGCCATCAATGTATTCGGTCCGTGTCCAGGCTTCACGGCGATGACGTGACCCGAGATTCGGACACCCGCGAGCATGAGATCGCCGATGAGATCGAGTGCCTTGTGACGGGCGAATTCGTTATCAAACCGAAGAGCCTCCTTGGACATGATTTCATTGCCACGGATGACGATGGCACTTTCCAGCGAGCCGCCTTTGATGAGACCTTTTTCTAGCAACGGCTTCACATCTTCGTAATAGACGAAGGTGCGAGCGGCGCAGATTTCCTTCTCGTAATTCGTGGGATTGATCTCGGTGGAGAAATACTGAGTGAACCGGCCTTCCGGGCCGACGTTGGTCACCGAGACTCTGAATGTCTTGCTCGGGACGATGGTGATGATCGTGCCATCGCCCGTTTCAAGGTGGATAGGCTCGCGGATTTCCCAGACTTTACGCAGTGCATTTTGCGGCACGAGACCGACCTTCTTGATCATTTCTACGAACGGTCGTGACGAGCCGTCGCCGATGGGTGGCTCGTTGGCATCCATCTCGATAAGGGCATTATCCACGCCCATCCCGGTGAGGGCGGAAATGACATGCTCCACGGTATGAACCTTGACGGAGCCTTCTGCAAGAGTGGTGGCGCGCTCGACGGTCTGGACCTTATCGACATCCGCATTGATGAAGGGTTGGTCAGGGAGATCAATCCGGCGGAATTTAAATCCGTGATTTTCTGGGGCGGGTTTGAGCGTGAGTGTGACCTTTTCTCCGGTGTGGAGAGAAGTGCCTTCGAGAGTGGCTTGACCAGCGAGAGTGTGTTGAACAGCGGCGGACATGAGGGCGTAGCGTTCATTTTTCCCCGGCAAGGATCAAGCCGGAATCGAAGAGTATGCCGGG
>JANORE010000423.1:0-2219 GCA_031415155.1 Akkermansiaceae bacterium
ACCTCCACCTCAACGCCAGAAATGAATCGAATCAAAAAACCGGGCAAATCAACTTCGCCAACGAAAAAGCGGCCATTTTGAGCCCCTCATTTCCCTACATCAATGAGGGAAATGCCGATAACCTCCTCACAGAAATTCGGAATTACTACACCAACTTCGAGGCTCCGCTTCCCGGCTGTCCAGATGCGCTTGCGGTGGTCCATTTCGGTCTCGGACTGACCATGTCACAGCCAGACGGTAACTATGATTGGTCCGGCGATCCGCTGCCGAAGCACATCCACTCACAGACACGCGAGTGGTTTGCATGGTTTCTCTACGCTTGGCCTTCGTTGCGCAGTCATTTCCCGGATTCATTCTACGCGGCTTGCCGGGATTTTACCTTTGCCAATTGGTCCGCGTCCTCTGGCTTGACGGATGCCGACCTGGCCAACAATCGTCCGTCTCCTCTGGACATCGATCCGCTCTGGGCACCATCAAGCTACGGCGGCCACAACAAGCACCCCTTCAAAGGCCGTCACGCGCCCGGACATTCCATCCTCCCAAATCTCCTGCTCTGGCAAGTGGCTCTGCGCGAAGGCCGCAGCGATGCCGCCACCTACCTCGCTGCCGCCCAAGCGCAGACGCAATGGATCATCGATAACCTGGACTGGGCCGACCCACGCACCACCAAAGGCCACCGCATGTCCGAGCACAAAATGATGCCAGGGCTCGTTCACTTTCTCCGCAATCACCCCGCCGAAGCACCCGCTGGGTTGGCCGCAAAAATCGAGCAATGGGCGGATGTGATGATTTCCCGTTCTGGAAACTTGTGGGACTTCCGCCGCTACGAACTTACCGACACCGATAACGATGGCGTCGTCGACTGGACCTTGCCGAAGCAATCCGCGAACTGGAACGAACCGGGAAATCTCGCCGGATTCCCCGCCTGCGCCCTCGCCGCCGCATGGACGCTCGATCACGCTCCGGCGAAACAACAGCGCCTGCGCGAAATGTCACAGAGCGCGATCGACTGTCTCTTTGGTCGCAACCCGCTCAACACTGGCTCAGCCTCAAGAGCACAGCTCGGCTTTCCCGATCAGGAAACCAACTGGACCCCTCTCTTCACAGGGCGGGTAGGCTTTCTCGAAAATGCGCGAGGTTCGCTCACATCCGGTCCAGGATCGGAACATTTCTACAACCCCGCCGCCGCCAAGAGATATTCCGAGGGATGGACCAACTTCAATGCGGCTTTCAACGTCGGGATGGCCTACATGCTCGCCGATCAATCCGCCTCACCGGAGCCACTCGATGCGCCATTCCCGCTCGTCGTCAGTGAAATCCTTGCGCAGCCCTTGGGAGAGTCGCTCGCGGAATTCATCGAGCTTCACAATCCATCCAACGAACCCGTGCGCTTGGGAGGGCTCACTTTTTCTGGAGACGTGTCATTCACCATTCCGGCGGGCACGCCTGATCTTGCGCCGGGCGTAAGGTGTTTGATCGTGCGCGATCTCACTGCCTTCGCGTCCGCTCATGGAACAGGCTTACCAGTCATTGGAGTATTCACCGGTGATCTCGACGATGTCGCCGGAACTGCGCTGAAACTTGGCGATGTGAATGGGAACTCCTTCCTCACCGTGGCGCGTGCCGGGCTACCCAGCTCCCCTGGCCACAGCCAAACTCTGGGGCAGTCCGGCTGGCGCATTTCCGCCAACTTGGGTGGCAGTCCGGGCGGGATCGACTCGATTACGTTCCTTGGGACTCCCACCGGCGACAGCAACCACGACGGCATTCCTGATCTGATTCATCACGCCGTCACCGGCACGGACCGCACCTATCTCGCACCGCAAATCGACCGCAGCGGCCCCGGCGTGGTGGTCCGCGTTACCCGCAATCTCGCTGCGGATGACACGCCGCTCGCCCTTGAGTGGTGCAATGATCTTGTCAGTTGGCAGGATGCCGGCTCGCCAGTCTCCGTGAATCCCAGCGGAGATCGTCTCACCGAATGGATCTTCAGTTGGTTAGAAGCACCGGATCCATTTTTCATCCGCCTCAGGGCGCGGCATTGATCTTACCGATGTTTTATGGAAAGCCGCAGAAAACGAGTTTTTTGAAAAAATATGTCCAATCTTTCTGCCTTTCGTGAACTTGGTAGGAAGTCCGAAAAGAGACTTTACCTCACTACACTAAGAACAACTATGAAACCCAAGTATCTCCTCATCCCGCTCTGCATCGCCTTTTCC
>JANORE010000424.1:0-6014 GCA_031415155.1 Akkermansiaceae bacterium
GGCTGGGTCTTGGACGACCAAATGCAGATGAGTTGGAAAATCCAACTCGCCCTCTACCTCATTCCAACGGTGGCCTACGGCTTGATGTTTATGGGCCAGAAGTTCCCTAAATCCGAGGCCGCTGAAAAGGGTGCTAGCTTCGTTGAAATGTTCAAGTCAGTGGGCATTCTTGGAGCTCTGGTTGCTTGCTATCTTCTCGCGCTCTTCTTCGGCGACATCTTCAAAGGTATCGCCCCTGATCAAGCACAACTCATTGGTTATGGTATCGGAGGTTCACTCTTAATTTTAGTGGGAATCATTACCAAATTCTCATTTGGATCGATCTTGTTATTCGTTCTTTTCGTCGCGCATGCCCTTGTTGGTGCCGTCGAGCTTGGAACCGACGGATGGATTCAAAACATCACGGGCAATCTATTCACTTCGCAGGAAGGAAAATATCTCTTCATCTGGACTTCACTCATCATGTTCAGTCTCCGCTTTTGTGCTCACTGGATTGAGAAAACGCTCAAACTGTCCCCGATTGGCCTGTTACTCATCTGTTCTGTGATCGGCTGCATAGGACTTAATCTGGCCAGCACCATGACAACCTTCGCAGCAGCAATGCTGGCACTTGGCATTTACGCCGTAGGTAAAACCTTCTTTTGGCCAACGATGCTTGCCGTCGTCGGTGACCGTTTTCCACAAACGGGTGCCGTCGCCATGTCTATCATGGGCGGCATCGGAATGCTTTCTGCAGGTCTGATCGGTACTCCCGGTCTCGGCTACACCAAAGATCGTTTTGCTGCTGAAGAGCTGAAGAGCAAGAATTTAGCTCTCTATGAGCAATACAAGTCAGACAAGCCAAGTACTTTCCTTAACCTAGACTCCACTGCCGTTATCGGACTAGACGGTAAAAAGCTGGGGGAAGCGAAAGAAGCGAAAACTCGCACTCCAGACCAAGCCATCGTGGTTGCCGCAGACCAACAAGGAGATCGTAAAACCTTAAAGATAGACTCATTCATCCCTGCGACGATGGCAGTGATTTTCCTCATTCTTCTTCTCTACTTCAAGTCCATTGGCGGCTATCGTCCCTTGGCGATTGGTGAGAAGAATTGACCGTTCAGGCATTTCTCAATGACAGCCAAGGAAATTCTCAGCGATTTCCTTGGCGTAGTTTTGGAGTTCTTGTTTTTCCGAGTCGGTGAACTCGTGGGGGGCGAACTTTCCAATGCCGAGCGTGCCAATGACCTTGATGGCGTCCTTTGAAAAAATCGGTATGGCGATGGAGCCTGCGACGCCAGTTTTCTGGGCGTCGGGTTTCGCCACGCCGCCAAGGTCTTGCTGGAGATTGCAAAGTTCCACCGCTTCCTTCCGCTCGGCAGCCGCTCCGGCGATTCCTTTTCCGAATGGGATGAATGAAATTTGATCGAGTAAAAAATCTGGCACGCCGATCTGGCAAATAAGCGCGAGATTTTCCCCGTCATCAGTCGTCTGGTGGATCGTCCCGGTCTGGCAAGCGAAGTTTTCTAAGATCGTTTTCAGCAGGGATGGATAGTCGGTATCGCTCATGGAAGTGAAGTATCACGATTCGTGAGAGGTGGCACTCGGATATTTCAAAAGGCCGATCTTTGCGGATTTTAAGGAATTTTTGTGATTTTTGGAATGAACATTGGCTCTCAGCTCTCGTAGAGTGACTCCAGCTCATTTCCTTATGCATCGCCTCTTGACCTATTTCTTCGCCGCTTTCGTCTGTCTTTCCGATGCGATCGGGCAATCCCCAAGCGGGACGGCATCCGTCGCCAGTTTGTTCTCTGAAGAAAAATCAATTGCCCCTGGAAAGTCATTCTCGGTGGCTCTCCAGCTTGAACATCCCAAGGACTGGCATAGTTATTATCAACATTCCGGCGGGGTGGAGCTGCCGCCGAGCATTGAGTGGAAACTGCCGGAAGGATTCACTGCGGGTCCGATCCAGTGGCCAGTTCCTGAGGTGAAGGATGGCTATTTCGGCAAGAGCTTCGTCTATTCGGGTAGCCCCGTTTTTCTCGTGGAAATCAAGACTGCCGGGTCTCTCGGGATTGGTAGAACGGTCGAACTCACGGCTCATGCGAAATGGCAGATTTGCAAAGAAAGCTGCATCAGCGAGAGCGCGACGATTTCTCTGACGCTTCCTGTCGCTGCCACGAGTGAGAAAGATCCCGCCGCAGTCGAGCTCTTTGAAAAAGCCCGGAAACGCTTACCCACTCAAGTTCCATCCCTCACCGTCACAGCCCAGTCGGATGGCGGGAATATCCAAGTCCGCATTTCTCCGGCAGACGCCACCCAGGGCCAACCGGAAGATTTCGTCCCAAATCAGCCCTTCGCCCAATCTCTCAGTGCCGGCGGTAAAATTTCCCGCGAGGGAGATGCGTGGTTGATCGACTTAAAGCGTGCGAAGAAAGACGGCCTAGATAAACCCATTCCTCAGGGGAAATCCCTCTCAGGGATTCTTACCGGACCGATCCATATCGCCATTCCCGAAACCATGATCTCCAGTCCGCCGGTGAAGCCACTGCCGTTTTCCAAGTATCTTCCCATCCTCGGTGGGATGTTGTTCGGCGGACTGATTTTGAATTTAATGCCGTGTGTGTTTCCGGTGATCGGGTTGAAGATCATGGGCTTTGTCCAGCAAGCAGGCAATGATCGGAGGAAAATCGCACTTCATGGAATCGCCTTTGCGCTCGGGGTTCTCGCATCATTCGGAGTGCTAAGCGGGATTCTATTTGCCGCCCGGACTGCGGCTGGTTCCAGCGCGAGTGCCATCGGGTGGGGCTATCAGCTCCAGAATCCATGGGTCGTCCTCACGCTCATGCTGCTCATGTTTGTGCTGGCGCTGAATATGTTCGGCTTATTTGAACTAGGAACGTCCGCGACTTCAGTCGGTGGCTCTCTGCAATCGAAACAAGGAATCAGTGGCTCATTTTTTTCCGGAGTGCTGGCGACGGTCGTTGCCACGCCATGCTCGGCTCCCTTCCTCGGTGCTGCCATCGGTGCCGCCATCGGCCTGCCAGCATTTCAGTTTTTCACGGCCTTCGCCGCGATGGCCATTGGCTTGGCGTTACCGTATTTGGTATTATCGATATTCCCGAAATTCATCGACTTCCTTCCTCGCCCCGGCGCATGGATGGAAAGTTTTAAGCAGGCGATGTCGTTTCTGTTATTTGCGACAGCGGGATATTTACTCTGGGTCTATGCCGGACAAATCCAGCTAGAAAACCTGCTGGGGCCGATTTTTGGGCTGAGCAGCATCGCGATAGCGGCGTGGATTTATGGTCGTTGGAATCTTCCGCATCGCCCGCAGAAGACTCGATGGATCGCCATGATTCTGACGCTTCTTTTCGCGGTAGGAGGATTTCTACTAGCCAAGCCGCCTGAGAAATCAAATCTCACTTGGGAGCCGTGGTCACAGGAGCGCGTCGATGATTTACTGGCCAAAGGCACTCCCGTCTATATCGACTTCACCGCGCAATGGTGTGCGACTTGCCAAGTCAATAAAAAGACTGCTTACAGCGCGGAAGTCATTGAGCTAATGAGGAAAAAAGGCGTTGTCGCACTCAAGGCAGACAAGACCAGCGCGAACCCTGCGATCGAAGAAAAACTCCAAGAACTCGGGCGCTCGGCCATCCCAGTGAACGTCCTTATGGTTCCCGGAAAAGATCCCGTCATTACGCAAGAACTGCTTTCCGCCAGCTATCTCAAATCTCTTTTCACCCAGGAAATTCCAGCGGACGCTGAAATTTCGAGTTCAAACTAATCCATCTATTTCCGTCATCAATAGTCCAATTTGAGGCGAAAGAAGGCTTTCTCTGGGCTTGTCGGGACGGGGTATTCGATCAGCTCGAAGTCTCCATCGATTGGGGTAACGGACAAGCTGGAATTTGGAATCGCGGTCCAGGTGTCCGACATAAGGCTGCTGGTTAGAAGGGTGTAGCCGATGCTTGGATCATCGAGGCGTCGCTTAAATGAAAGAACAAGTTGTCCATTTACCGGGTTCTGCACCATCGAAAGTGTTTTGCTATTTCCTGCGCTCGTCGGGTTGCTGCCGACCGCGTATTCGATGATGTTTTTGACTCCATCCATGTCGAAGTCTAAGTTGGCTAGGCCGATGTTGATGGGAGAAAATGAAGCTGCCCAGTGGGTGTAGGTTGGAAGTGGGCTTACGATGCTACTGATGCTCGGCGTTTCTTGGCCTGCGGGAGTGTATGCGGTATCCGGGGTGAGTAAAATTTGATCCACTGCGAGTCCATCTTTTCCAATCCACATATAAAGCTTCTTCCGTCCACTGGTAGGGATCGGGATCGTTCGCGATACCCAGCCGAATGAGCCTGGTGTGAACCCGCTTACTTCCACGGCATCAGATCCGGATTCGTTGAAGCCTATCCAGCAAGAGTCATTGCTGATTGCGTTGGCACGCAGCCATAGGTTGTGAGTTCCCGATTTGGTGAACTTGAGGTCGTATTCCAAACGCGACGCCCAAGCTGCAAATCGTGAGGTAGAGTAAACGGTGCCAGAGTCGGATTTCGTCGAGACGGCTCCCGTTCCGGAAAATCCCGGACGCGCGGTGGAATGAACCCAGTGATGAAGCCCTTGGACCTCTTGGCCATTAAAAGATTCAGCTTCAAACGCAAGTCGCCCTGCCGAGTCTGTGGCTTGGGTGAACAGAAGTCCCATGCTTTGGCTACCATCTTGAGGAGCCACCTTGCCAAGTTGAGCAACGCTGAGATTCAGTTGTTTCAGGTAGGAATTGTTCGCTGCTAACGAGCTATTGATGGGTTGGTTGCGAAAAGCGATACGCCAGTCTTTGATTTTTTTCAGACGATTGATCCTTGGGGAAAGCCCGAGATCGCTCCAGCGCCCTTGCACGGTCCATTTGTCATTCAAGAGAATCGGCTTGATGGTGAGCGGGGATAAGAAAGTGCTCCGGGAGATGTTTTGGCGGAAGCAGAACTGGAATTTATCATCATCCATGGACCAAGCAAAATCGGAACCTCGGAAGCGGTGACTAAGCCCTGTTTGAGAACCATCCTTGTAATAGGCACGGTTCGGGCTGAGGCGATCCATGGGCTCGTCTGTGCCATCGAAGTCAAACGTGCAGACCGTAAGTGGTGGCAAGCCTGTTTCCATCACGATAAAAGAAGCTTTCTTTAGCGTTCTGGATATTTGCTGGATGACCAATTTGATTTCCGCAGTTTCACGGGGATCCGCGGATACGATGCTCAACTCCATGCGATGGTTGAATGCAGTCGCAAAGCTGGAGCGAAACTCGGCTGATAAACTCAATCCATAATCATCATTCCAATTGAACACATCGTGGCTGCGGATTTCCGAACTGGGATTCAAAGAGGCGGCTGCGGAATCAGCCGGAATTCCGGTAATCCCGTTGGCCACGTTTTGCTCGGTGACGGTTCCGGTATGAATTGCGAAACCACTTCCAGGATCAGGATTGGTGTTCAGAACGTTATCGCTGAATGAATCCTGGATGATCGGGTATAAGGAATTTCCTAAGAATTTCACGGATTCCTCGAAAACGTAGTCGTTTTGAGAACCATGCACTCCGGGTCCCTCTACCAACTTGGCGATGTTGTTATTGGGAACCATGAAGAGGTGGTAAATGGACATGATTTCCTGTTCCCGCCAATCGCCTTCATCATTTTGGTTGGTGGCATTGTAGTAGGTTTGGTAGGCACCTCGCGCGGTGGTGACCGAGTCTCCTTCAGCGCTGAACTCGTAGGCATAGACATCTACGCTGGTAGAATTGAACGTAAGGAAGTCATCTGGAAGATACTCCGTGGCGGACGCTCCTACATTGCCGATGAAGCCCTTGAAGAAATCATCACGCATGATGGCAACTCCCGTTGCCATTCTTGCGCCGCCAGATTCACCGGCGGCATAAATCCGGCTTGGATCGATATTGTAAAGCTGTGTCATCCGCATCGCGCCGAGGAGTGTGACGCCTCGGCGTAAAGATGTGCTCGCTGAGTTTCCAATACCATCGCCCG
>JANORE010000425.1:0-9469 GCA_031415155.1 Akkermansiaceae bacterium
GTAACGGAGTAAACTGCTGACTGGAGAGCCGGATGCGGGAGATCCGCACGTCCGGTTCGGAGGGGGGAGCGGGGCGAAAGCCCCGTTCCTACCTCTATTCGCATGTTCCCCTGTTGGGGCAATCAAGCCCAACGCTTTCCAAGAATCATGATGCTTGGCAGTAGAAGAAAGCTCCCACTAAGAAGCGGTGTTACAAAAAAGGCGGTAAGAAAACCCTGAGTTTACTCGACGCTGACTCGGGAGCCGACCTTCATTTTCGAGTAGACGACGGGCATGATTTCGCTCGGGCCACGGATGCAAGCGTGGGAGGCTGGATAGCGTTTCACGGGACCAATGTGGTGGCCGACACCGTCATTGGTGAGCCGCATCCAATAGCGCATCGAAGCTCCTTGGAATTTTCCACCTTCGGGGATCGCGTCTGAAGTCGAATCCGCGTCGCTATTCACCACATCGCCGGCAGCATCTAAGATTTTGCCATATCGGTTCGAGCGCTTATCGACGATTTTTTCGAGAACATGAAAAGTCCCGGTTGGCGTTGGGCGACTCTTAATTCCAGAACAAATCGGATAATCCATCGCGACTTCGTCTCCGTTCATCAACAAAGCGCGTTGCTTATCGAGACTGACGATGATGTGGGAATTCTCCGCATGGGTGCTTGAGAGGAGTTCTTCATTTTTCCACACCGAAGATGTTTTTGGGTATTTAGGCTCGGCCTTGAAATGGTCGTAGGTGCCAGCCGGGTGAGGATTCACGAAAGCAGGTTTCCCGGTTTGAGTGACCTCGGTGGCTGGCTTCTGGTTGACGCAGCTCGCAAGCAGAAAAGTGGCAATCGCTGCGGAAAATTGGAGGTAAATTCGGATGGAAATCATGAGAGGCAAACGGTTCGTCTGCACCGGGTAGGGCAGATTTCTAAAAAAAGCAACCCCACATGTGGCTGAAGTTCTAAGTTTGAAATACCAAGATCTTTGCTAGGTTCGCGCCGTGACCTTGCTCGAAGCCTTCCTCGATCCTACGACTGTTTCCCTGAAAATCTGTGGCGTGACGACTCATGACGATGCGAATCAGCTCGTGAAAATGGGCGTGGACGCACTCGGCGTGAACTTCTGGCCGCTGTCGAAACGCTATCTTCCGCCGAGCGAAGCGACATGGCTGCGCGACATGGCCGGGGAAATCCTGCGCGTGGGAGTCTTCGTAAATGAAGATCCTGAGCTGCCGCTGCGGCTGGTGCGAGATGGCTACCTCGACGTGGTGCAGCTTCACGGCGATGAGACGCCAGCGGATGCCGCTCCATTTCGCGAGGCGGAGATTCCCTTCATCAAGGCGATTGGTGTGAAGACGCTAGCGGATTTACGCCGTGCGACAGACTTCGGTGCCAGCGCGATTTTATTAGATGCTCATGCGCCGGGAATCTATGGCGGGACGGGCGAGGTTTTCGATTGGGAAGTCGCCTCTGATTTCCGCCGGATGAATCCAAGTTTGCCCGTTCTGTTAGCCGGTGGAATCGTTCCAGAAAATGCCGGACTTGCGGCAATGAGCGTCCAGCCTGCCGCGCTGGACATCGCCTCGGGTGCGGAGATTTCACCAGGAATCAAAGATTTTCAAAAGGTCGCCGCCTTTCTAACCGCCTTACACCGTTGACCTGATATGCTTACGGATTCTCACTGCCACCTCGCTTCCCATCGGTTCTCGAAGGATGAAATCCCGAGTCTGCTAGAAAACGCCCGCTTGGCTGGCGTCTCTCGCATGATCACTCTGGCGACGAGTCTGGATGATCTTCAGGCAAATCTAACACTCGCGGAAAATCCGAGTGTCCACACCTGCATCGGCATTCATCCCTGCGATGTCCATCACGCCCCCGATGACGCGGTTGCCCAGCTTGCCGCATATGTCGATGACCCACGAGTTTGTGGCATCGGTGAGACGGGCTTGGATTATTATCACCCCGCGCCAGATGGCTGGGAAGAGGGCAGATTCCGCGAGCGGCAACAGCGATTTCTCCGGGAGCATTTCGCACTCGCCGCAAGCGCAGGATTGAACATTGTGATCCATACACGGGACCGTGAGGGCATCGCTTCGTTTGAAGATGCGCTCGCGATTTACGAGGAAAGCCGTAGTTCCGTGCGTGCGGTATTTCACTGTTTCATCGGTCGATGGGAAAATGCCAAGCGTGTGCTTGGTCTTGGAGGCATCGTCTCGTTCGGTGGGGTTGCAACATTTAAAACCGCAAATGAAGTCCGCGAAACGGCCAAGAATTGTCCCGCCGGATCATTCATGATGGAAACAGATGCGCCTTACCTCGCGCCGGAGCCTCATCGGGGAAAGCGTAATGAGCCATCATTTGTCCGCCATTCAGCAGAGCGGCTCGCGAGCTTGCGCGGTGAATCCGTGGAAACGCTGGCGCTGCATACTTCCCAGACGGCCACTACCTTTTTCCGGCTCCGTTCAAATTCCCATTGAATAAAAAATCCATTCAGTGACGTTTCAGACATTGATCGACGGAGTGACTTCGTTTCGTCCTTCTCAATTCAATTCAAATTAAACTCACCCTATCCACCATCATGACTCTCATCCGCATCTTCGCTCCATCGCTTCTCGCACTCGCATGTTTCTCATGTGCCGCAAAAAAAGCAGATTCTTATGACACCGTGAGCACCAGTCCAGCAGTCCGTGAAGCAGTAAATCCAGTCTACGACACCCCCGCAGCCTACGAGGAAAGCGGCAGGACTGCGGTGACTACGGCAGCTGCGGTGACAACTCCCGAGACAACGACGGCTCCCAGCGCGATGACCCCTGCCATGCCGAAAGTCCCTTCGAACGGAGCTGCTACGATTCACACCGTCGTCGCTGGCGATACGCTTTCCGGCATCAGCGCGAAATACAAAGTGCCAACGGCGGCGATCAAGCAGGCGAACAGTATGACGAAAGATACCGTGGTTCTCGGCAAGAAAATGGTGATCCCAACAGGCCGCTAAAAACGGATCAACATGGACTTTTTCCGAGCGATCTTTTTATTGTCCGTCTTTCATGTTGCTGCGCTTGCAGAAACACTTGCGCCGCCTGAGGACTCAGAAGTTGAGAGTCTGAGCACCAAGGAATCAGCTTTGGACCGCTTGCTTTCCGAGCGAGAATCGTCGGGCGCATTTCAAGCCGCTGTCGAGCACGCGAAGAAAGCTGGCGTCACTCCGCAGGCTATCCTCGAAGCCCGCTTCCTCTACCATGTGGATCTCCAAGAGGATGCTGCCATCGCGGCGCTACTTCCTGATTTCATCCAACAGCGGGAACTTTTTAAAATTGAAGACTCTGCCATCTTCAGTGTGAAAGAAGATTGGTTAGCAGTGAATGAATACGTGCAAGCCATCGCGGCACTTAAAGGTGGCGATAAAAATTCCTTCAAGACCCACATCACTGAGGCGTTCTGGCTCAGCCCGAAACAAGCTTCTGCATTTGCTCCGCACATTGATCGGATGCGTCTCGAAGATGCGATGAGTAGCGTCAAAGTCGATTTTGAAATGAAGTTACTGACGGTTAGTCGTGGCGATGCGGTCACGCTTAGGACTCTCATGACGGATAAGAAGGCCATGCTTTTTCACTTCTGGTCACCAGCAAGCCGCGAGTGCGTAGCCAGCTTTCCTGACTACGTCATGACCGCCAAAGCTCTCAGTGCAAAGGGAATTTCCATGGTGTCCATCTTACCTGAACAGTCACCGAAGATTCTAACAGAAGCTCGTGCGTTGCTTGCGCCGCTGGGACCAGAAGCACCAGGATCCTGGCTGATCGATCACCCAGAAAACTCGATCGCACGAGATTTTCGTGTGCAGACCATGCCACTCTTCGTTCTCGTTTCTAGCGAGGGTCACATACTCTTCAATGGCGATCCCACAGAGGATTCTTTGTGGGATGCCTTGAAAAAAATAAATCCTGAAATCAGACGTCCAGAAATGAGTGGAGCAGGTGAGTAATCTTTTCCATAGTAAACTACGATGCACGTCGTAATTGGATCAGACCCCATCGCGATGTTTAAGATTTATTAAAGGTCAGTATGTTTCATCTTGACGGATGACCGAAGTAAATGTTTCTTCATTTTTCAACGAAGAAACATCGTTCATGGCAAGGATCACCCAACCATCCAATCTCGAACTTCAAGCCCTAACCGTTTTGTGGCATGAAGGACCTTCTACGGTAGCCGCCGTACATGAGGGGCTCCCAGATCAAAAAAATAGAGCCTACACCACGGTGCTCTCGGTCATGCAGAGTCTTGAGCGCAAGAGTCTGGTCAAGCGCGCGAGAGTTGGCCGTGCACATGTCTATTCTGCGACTTACTCGCAGGAACTGATTGTACAACATGCAACGCATCATTTCCTAACAAATGCTTTTGGAGGACGTCTCGGTGAGGCGCTCCTCGCTATCCTCTCCGCCGGCACCTTGACGCCGGATGAGAAAACAAACATCGAACGAGAACTCCAACGACACAAACCTATGGCTGCAAAAAAAACAGCAAAGAAAGCCGCTCAAAAAGCTCCTGCAAAAAAAGCCGTGACAAAAGTAGCTACGAAAGCCCCAGCTAAAAAAGCTCCGGCCAAGAAGGCTGCGACGAAAGCCCCAGCTAAAAAGGCTCCGGCCAAGAAAGCTGCGACGAAAGCCCCGGCTAAAAAGGCTCCGGCCAAGAATGCTGCGACGAAAGCCCCGTCTAAAAATTATCCGGCCAAGAAAGCTGCGTCGAAAGCCCCAGCTAAAAAGGCTCCGGCCAAGAAAGTAGCGACGAAAGCCCCAGCTAAAAAAGCCGCTGCTAAGAAAGTTGCAAAAAGTGCCCCGAAGGCTGCTGCTAAACCAGCGCAAAAGCCAGTCGTGAAAAAAGGCGGGAAGAAGTAACTCAAAGTCACTGACCGGATAAGTAGTGATTTGCCTTCGGGCAATTCACTGGCTGGTTTCGAGTTAGATTTGATCAACGGCGGGAGATTCTAGGATCTCCCGCCTCTTTTTTGATCGGATGACTGGCGCGATTGAATTCGCTGAATCATCCAGCGTTAGCTTTTTCCCGACGGGTTCAAATAAATCTTACCGCGTGTTTTTTCGATAGCTTGAGCACATCGCCAACTTGCAGTGAAATTGCTGAGTTGGGGTCTGTTAGTTTTCCACCATTGAGCTGGACTGAGCCGGTAGTGATGAATTGTTTTTTGAGTTCACCGTTCGATTTTTCGATGTCGAAGGCGGCTTGGAAAATGTGACTGGTGAGGCTGAGGACGTTGAGATCCCGAGGTAAACTGGCCATCGAAATTTCTGGTAGTTCAGCGGCGGCGAGATCTTTTTTTGAAAAGCGCGTATCCCAATCCTCACGAGCGGCAGGGCCAGCTTCTTCGCCGTGATAGCGGGTGGTGATTTTTTCCGCGAGGGATTTTTTTGCCTCCATCGGGTGACTATTCGGATCGCGTGCTTGGCCTAAAAGAAGCAAGTAGTAGCGATCCATGAGTTCGTCAGAAACGCTCATGAGTTTACCAAACATCTCCTGTGGTGCATCACTCACCCCGACGTAGTTCCCGTAGGATTTCGACATTTTACGGACACCGTCGAGACCTTCTAACAATGGCATGACCATCACGACTTGTTGCGGTTGACCTTCTTCTTTTTGGAGATCGCGACCGACGAGAATATTAAAGAGTTGGTCGGTGCCACCGATCTCGACATCGGCGCGGATTTCCACGGAGTCCCAACCTTGCATGATTGGGTATTGGAGTTCGTGCAGGCGGATTTCTTGACCCGCATCCAGACGATTGCGGAAGTCTTCGCGCTGGAGCATTTGCTGAAGGGTGACGCGGGAGTTGAGCTTGAGGATTTCCTCGTAAGTCATTTTCCGGAACCAGTCGCCGTTGTAGACAATCTCGGTTTGCGAGCGATCAAGAATCTTAAAAGCTTGGTCGGTGTAGGTAGCGGCATTGACGAGAACGTCGTCGCGAGTGAGCGGTGGACGAGTCGCAGAACGGCCAGATGGGTCGCCAACCGTGGCGGTAAAATCACCGATGAGAAGAACGGCTTGATGACCTAGTCGTTGAAATTGACGGAGTTTTTCGAGAGCCACGGTGTGGCCGAGGTGGATGTCAGGCGCGGTGGGATCGACGCCGAGCTTGATGCGGAGTGGGCGACCGAGGCGGAGTTTTTCTAAGAGTTCTTTTTCTGATAGAACTTTAGCAGTGCCAGCGGTGAGTTGTGCGAGTTGTTGTTCGGGAGACATGAGAAGTTGAATGGCTGGACAAAGGAAGCTTGCCGGAAGCAATAAAAACACACAAATTTTTCCCATCATGCGCTGGGAAGGAAGAGAGCAAAGCGAGAATGTCGAGGATCGTCGATCCGAAGGGGGTGGCCGCAAAGGCGGCGGACTCGTGCTGGGTGGCGGAATCGGCACCTTGTTACTGGTCGTGGTGGTGATGTTGTTAGGCGGCGATCCTAAACAACTGCTAGACATGGCTGGGCAAGCACCGACATCACAGCAGCAGTCGGAATACACTTTTTCGCCAGAAGATGAGAAATTAAAGAGCATGGTGGGCGTGGTCCTCAAGGACACCGAGGTGATCTGGGAAGAACAGTTCCGAGCACTGGGCAAGACTTACCAACAGCCTAGACTCGTGCTTTTTTCTGACAGCGTGCGATCTGGTTGTGGCTTCGCCGATGCTCAAGTGGGGCCATTTTATTGCCCGGCTGATATGACGATCTATGTGGATCTCTCATTCTTCCGTGAACTGAGTAAGCGCTTCGGTGCGCCGGGTGATTTCGCGCAAGCCTACGTCATCGCTCACGAAGTCGGCCATCATGTACAGAAACTGTTAGGAACTTCAGATCAAGTCCACGAAGCCCAAAGCCGTGTGTCAGATGCGGATAAAAATGAGCTATCCGTCCGGCTCGAACTTCAGGCAGACTTCCTCGCTGGAGTCTGGGCCCGCAAGGCTCATGAGAAATTTGAATTCCTCGAAAAAGGTGATTTGGAAGAAGCCCTGAACGCCGCGAATGCCATCGGTGACGATACCTTGCAAAAACAAGCCCAAGGCCGTGTCGTGCCAGATTCATTCACTCACGGTACTTCCCAACAACGCATGAAATGGTTCCGCAAGGGAGTCGAAACGGGGGATATCCGCCAAGGCGATACCTTCCGGGCGAAGGATTTGTGATGGCGAATTCTCTTACCTAACATAGCTTCTCGCAAATGGAACTCGCCGAAGTCACTTGTCCGACCTGTTTTGAAATCTTCGAAGTGGCGATGCCGCATCCCGATGAAATGCCGACAGAAGTGGACTACGATTGTGAGATCTGCTGCCGCCCAATGATGATCATTTTCACGGAAAATGAGGTGTACGCAAAGGGGCTGGGGGATTGATTTAGCATTCCAGCCGCCATCCATGTTCGAGCCTGCGAAATGCGTAAATGTAGAAGCGGCAAGAGCTTCAAGCTTGCGCGAGCTGAATCCGGGCTTATGAGGGCAATCAATGAATCGATGGACAGCAGCATATCAGGGTTCTTTGGCCGCAGATGCCTTGGCGATGCCAGTGCATTGGTATTATGATCGCGCGGCGTTGCTCCGTGATTACGGGACGGTGGATCATTTCATGGCACCTCGGAATCCGCATCCAGGCAGCATTTTGTGGCGTTCTCGCTATGAGGCACTCAATGAGCGTGGCGATATTTTACGGGAGCAGGCTGAATACTGGGGCCAGCGGGAAATCCATTACCATCAATTTCTAACTGCTGGAGAAAACACCCTGAATTTCAAACTCGCTGCTGACCTTTTCACCATGGTGAAAGAACGCGGCAGTTACGATGCAGATGCTTGGTTAGAGCGTTACATCGCCCGGATGTTAGAGCCGGGCTGGCACCGAGATACGTATCTGGAGGAATATCACCGCGCCTTTTTCACCCGTTATGCTCAGGGTAAGGTGCCAAGGAAATGTGGCATCGCTGACGAGCACATCGGAGGTCTCGCGACGGTCCCGGCACTGGTCGCCGCCCTAGAGGGATTACCTCTTGATGAACTCCGGCGGATCGTGAAGGAACACGTCGGCCTCACGCATTCTCATGCCAATGTTTTGAGAGCGGCAGACACGCTGGTGCGGCTACTATCCGCAGTGGCAGAAGGGGAATCACTGCGAGAGGCGATGCGCCGAGAAGCGGGTGATTGGTTGTCTGGAACGAAGGCGGAATCTTGGCGAAATCAGCCGGACGAGCAAGTCATCGGCGCACGCTTTAGCCCAGCTTGCTACATCGCCGAGGCCATGCCCGCCGCGCTTTATCTCGCCTGGAAATATCATGATGACTTCACAGCGGGGATTACTGCGAATGCGATGGTCGGCGGTGATAATTGCCACCGCGGAGCTGTCGTCGGGAGTTTGTTAGGAGCCGCCTGCGGTGAATTACCTGAGGAATTCCTCAAACTCGCCACCCATTTACAATGAAGCAGACTGGAAAAAACTCTTACGATCAACGCCATAAATTCTATACTCTCGTGCTTCATGTTTTGTGGAAAACGTCTGGCAGGATTGCCCCAACGGGGAAACATGCGATAGCCCAGGGCATCGCCCTGGGTCATAGGTGGATGAAATGATTTAGCCCTGAAAGGGTGGAACTCTTCAGGAGATGACACATCAAATTTCGCCCCTTCAGGGCTTGAATTCCTTAGGATTTCTTGACCCAGGGCGTTGCCCTGGGCTATCGCATGTTGCCCCGTTAGGGCAATTCATTGAACGACGGCATCATTTCCACAAATCATCATGCGTGGCAGTATAGCAGGAAAAATCCGGGAGTCGCTCATTTCGGTGGAGCGAGATCCGCTGCGGTGACGGGTGGTTTACCGACTTCACTGCGGAGTGCCTTGACGGATTCCGGTGAAATAGGAGGCGCAGAGTTGCCAAATGAGTTTCGGATGTAAGTCAAAACGGCGGCGATTTGTTCATCCGTTTGATAGGCCTGCGCTGTCATGCCCGCAGGAAAGTTGTATTCTTTGCCTTTCACCGTGATCGGTCCTTGGAGGCCACGGAGCTGGATTCGGATGAGATTTTCCTCGGGACCGCTGACCCATTCTGAGCCGGCAAGGGGTGGTCCTGCAGCAGTGCCCTCGCCGTTTTGACCGTGACATGCACCACAGACGAGGAACTGTTGCTGGCCAGTTTTCATGATTGCGGGATCAAGGTTGTGAGAACCGGCGGGAGGAGTCGCGATCACCAGAGTCGCCGGATCGAAGAGTTCTGGAGCGCTTGAGGCGAGCGGCGTTTCTCCACCTTGCTTGAGGCTAGCGAGCCAAGCGATGATGTCGCGAAGTTCGCCGGGACGGAGAAGATCTCCCATCGCAGGCATCGGTGAAATGGGTGGCGTGAATGAAGCTACGTCGCTGCGGCGGATGCGCAGAGTTTTTCCGGCAGCATTGACATCGAGGTGCTCGGCTGTTTCTGCGATGAGATTTCCGCTGAGGTTGGTGCCATTGGTGAAGTCG
>JANORE010000426.1:0-2899 GCA_031415155.1 Akkermansiaceae bacterium
ATGTGCTCCAAGCCGGCACTGACCGTGAGAGTGAGTGTGAGAGAGAGGTTGCGCTCGTTGGAGTCCGTGACGTGGAAAGTCACGGGATAGTTGCCCACTGCGGCGGCGGTGCTACCGGATAAAGTGCCGTCATTGGAGAGGAAAATCCCGGTGGGCAATGGCGTGGCGGGATCTAGGGTCCACTGCACGGGACTGGCTGCGCCGCGCACGGCGAGTGCTTGCTGATACGATGAATTTTGAAAAACGATGCCGGGGCTATTGGCAAGTGCTTGGATCTCTTCTGAGCCGGCGATGTAAAGCGTCAGGGCGTGAGCAGTGGTCATGCCTGAAGCGTTCGCTGTCAAAGTGAGCGGAAATTCGCCCGCCTCACTGGGTGTGCCGGTCAGCGAGCCATCCGTCGCCAACGAAACTCCGGCAGGAAGGCGTCCGCTGGTAAGCGACCAGTTAGGGTGAATGATCGAATTGAAATCCCGCAGTTTCCAAGCAGGCACGGTCACTCCCACTCGTCCGAAAAGCGGTCGGGGAGATACCAGAGTCAGAGATTTCAGGAAATTACCGGCCTCGTTGAGGATGGTGGCGCGGAAGGCCTTGGTCGTGGCCGATGGATCTCGGTAAGCGTAGAGCGGATGAATGCCACCCGGGTAGAGAATGAGGTCGGCGCGTCCTCCGAAGTTTTGCAAACGACGTTGGAACTCCTGTCCGGTGGCAACGGGAATGAATTCATCGTTGGTGCCAAGTAGGGTGAGGGATGGTGGAGGATTGAGGCCGATGTTGTGGAAGGGAGAAATTTGGCGGTAGCTCGAGCCGAAGGATGAGTAACCGAAGCCGCCCGGGCCGTTGTCGATCACCGGATACCAGAGCAGAAGCGCGTCTGGTCGGGCACTCACAGAGAGGACGTCTGTTGGGTCATTCAGCCCTGGTAGCAGCGCGGTGGCGGCGGCGAGATGGCCGCCTGCGGAGGCACCGGCGGCGATGATCCGGTCGGGATCGATTCCGAGTTCGTTGGCATGTGAGCGGAGGTATCGAATGGCGGATTTGGCATCTTCCACCGACTTGAAGGCGGTGGCTCCGCTATGAGTGGAAGAGATGCGATAGTCTGCGGAGATGGCCACGTAGCCTTGTGCGGCAAAGTGGCGGCACTCGGGGTAAAATTGAAGGGGCGTGCCGTTTGCCCAACCGCCGGCGAAGAAAAACACGATGGCCGGGCGCAGGGAGGTGGGGCCGGTAGGGGGCGCGAAAAGGTGGAGATTCAGCGGGGCCGAGCCCGCAGGTGTCTTGTAGGGTAGGAGCTGGGGCAGAGTGGAAGCTTCCTCCGGAGTGGGAAGCAATGGCACCAATGCCCCGAACCAACGGTCCCGCATTTTGGCGGCACCGCTGGCACTCGGGTGGACCTGATCGGCGACGGTATCCGCCGCAGGATCGAAGCCGGTGGCTTGGTCCACGAGGATCACTCGGGAAGTGGGGGTGCTGAGTCGGGCGGCGAGCGCAGGCAGGGCGGCGTTGAAAGCGGGAATGTAACTGTATTTCGGCAGCTTGAGGCTGGTGATGACCTGCGCGAGGAGGATGGTGACTTGGGGATTGGTGGCGCGGCAAGTGGTGATGATCGACCGCGTGGCAAGGAGCATATCCGGCACGGGGGCGGGGGCCGTTAATGTCGAAGAGTCATAGTTGTGCCCGGCATGGAGGAGTACGATGTCCGCGGGGTTTTGCGGGAATGTCGTCGCAAGCTGCGTGGCGATGTATTCCACATTCTGGCCGCTGTAGCCCTCGTGCTTGAACGTGCCGATGCGCGTGGCTGCCGAGCGGCTGCCGACGTAATCGATGAAATATCCGGCAGCGGTGAGCTTCTCCCACAGTGGGTAGCGCCAGTTGGAAAACGTGGAGCCGCCTTCCGTGATCGAGTCACCTATCGGCATGACTTTCCAGATGCGGTCCGCAGCGCGGGCGGTATCCGGGATGAAAGCGCACACGGTTAGGAATGCATAAACACAGATGGAAAGAAGGCGCATTTTTTGGAAGTTGGGTTTTAGAAGGGAAAAATACAGATCATTTCGCCACCATGCGGACCTCAATGAAGAGGCTTTGGATGCTGATTTGGGCAAGGAAGGCCAAAGAGGATTGGCCTTCCCCCAACAGCATTGAATGGACGTATTAGTCGGGGGCATGATGCCCTCACGCGCGTCGACGGCGAAGCAGGCCCAAGATACCGAAACCGCCGATTGCCGCTACGCTGGGTTCTGGAATTTGAGAAAGAGAAAAGTTGGAGACCGCCCCTGTCGTGGTGTTGCTGAACGCACCTGTGCTAAATCCTACGGAACCGAAGAGGGGGTTTACGGTGTAGGTGTGAATCTGAGTGAAGGCGTTCTCAGAATTGGAAAAAGTCACGTTCCCGAAATTGGTAGTGCCGTTCCAGCCACCCAGCGGAGTCACGTCCAGAACGATGGTGACCGTCACATTGCCTGCAAAGGCACCCGCTTCATAGCCCGTACCAGTTCCTGGACCCGAGAAGTAATCATTGCCGGTACTGGTGCCAAAACGATTGAGCACATTCGCAACGCCACCAACGGTGAAGGATTTAGTGACATCCAATCCATTCAAGAAACCTGCACTTACCCACCCGCTTACCCCAGTGGCTTTATTGATGGTAGCCTGTAAGGTAAACAAGCCTGTCGCTGTTCCTTTCGCAGCATTGATGTATGAACCGAGGTTCAGGTAGGCGGAGCTCTCGTTGGCTCCTGCCGTGCTGCCAGTGGTCGCGACACTGCCATTTTGGCCGTAGATCGTGCCACGGGAGACCCAGGTGGCTGAGCCGCCAGCCGTGGTGACAGCTGCGGCGAAAGTGTCTGCGGTAGAGCCGTTCAAATTTCCAGAAGTGCCGAAACTCTCAGCGGCTAGGATG
>JANORE010000427.1:0-1979 GCA_031415155.1 Akkermansiaceae bacterium
GAAAAGCCCACCCGCTAGATCAAAACTTCGGGAGTCGGGATCATACAACGAAGTGAGTTGGCGCAAGCTAGCGAGCGTATCTTTGCTCGGGTCCTGACTCATGACTTTCGTGTTTTTTCGGATACCGATCCTCGCGCGGCGGTTGGCATTGTCTTCCATGCTGTTCTTGAGCACGTAATTAGTATCATCGAGCCACATCCGCGAGATCATGGATTCTGATTGATTGAACAGCTTGCTCACATCGCCCGGTTGAGATTTGGTCGCCGGAACCCAAGCTACTGGATTTGCATCAGCCGTCATCCAAACGAAAAGCGGCAAGCGCACCGCATTCTTGATCTCCGCGCAAAGATCGACCGTTAATTGTCCTATTTCCCGCGAAGCATCACCATCAATCAAAACAGGAACATATGACTCATTGATCTTGGTAAGTAAGGCTGGGTCAGATGCCAGATCTTTTAGGATATTTTGGAAATCTGACTGTTGCGGCATCGCAATGACTGCGAAAATGAGACGGTTAGCGGATCGAGCATATTCCATGGTTTCCTTGGTCCATGGTTGCCAATGAATCGGAGACTGGACTTGGGTTCGATAGACAGCACTTGGCAATGACCCCAGTTGGTTAGACCCAAGTTCGTCAGGGATGCTGGAAGGAGATGAGTCGCTTTGACTCACTTGCGTCATCGGCACCTCCTTGGGACTCCTTTTTCGGCAAGCACCCGTGGCTAGAATGAACACACATGAAATCGCTGTCGTGGAAGCGAGTTGGAGAAAATTAAAATTCATACCTATTTTGTAGCAAAGGGAGCGGGAAATTCAAAATTACTTTTGTTCTGACGAGTGCATCTTGAAGAAAAGACTTCCGATGTTGCAAGCCGAAGCTAGCGTCATTCAAGAATTCCTAACGACGCGTGATCAGTATTGCAGTTTCTAGTCAAAAAGGAGGCGTCGGAAAAACGACGGTTTCAATCAATCTTGCTCATGCATTCGCGCGTGCAGGGTTAAAAACCCTTCTGGTCGATGGTGATCCGCAAGGTTCCGTCGGGCTATCACTCACTCGTAAATCTCGCTTACTCGCAGGATTTTACGACTATTTGACGGATACCACGATCCCATTCGAACACTTGATCGTGCCGACTCGGTTAGAGACTTTTTCACTGATCACGAATGGCCAAGCGAGTGACTACGATGCGGGTGGTAGCGGCATGGGCGCACATCTGATCCGTGTCCGGGCGTTTCTCCGTGGGATTGCTGCTGAAGGGTTCGATATCTGCTTGATCGATACTGCCGCAGGACTTTTCGGGGTTACCGGTGACATTATCGCCTCTTGCGATGCGATTTTGATCCCGCAACAGGCCGAGCCTCTCGGCATTCGCTCCGTGCCCAAGTTGCTCGACGGACTCAATCGACTACGCGTGATGAACCCACGCCTAAGCGTCCTGGGAATTTGCCTGACCATGGTGCAAAACGACTTAGAGGAAAGCACCGGAGCAGCCACCGCACTCCGCCAGTTATTACCGCCGGGAATGGTTTTTGAAACGCAAATCCCAAGAGATGGGCTTTTCGTTCGAGCCAGCGCTCGTGGCCTACCGGTTGCTGCTCTCGAAGATGGCGGGGACATGCAGCAAACTTTCGATTCACTTCGTGAAGAAATTGACAACAAACTCAAATCGAATCGCGGTCAAGATACCGCTCAATCTTGATGGACACCATTAATCCATGGCTTGATTCCGCAGAGGTCCGCCGTCTCGCAGAACGATTGATGAATCAAAGTCACGCGCCTTTTACCCCCCCCGTAAATCCCCATTTCGATCAGGTCTTCGTCGGTTTCGAGGCAGATTCCTCTCCACCTCCTCAGATGATCTTGGATTCCATTCCCCAACCTTTGATCGGATCCAAAATACCGCTAGCCACCGTCGCTCAACTCCCCGTGATTGAGATGACTTCACCGGACCAAATCCAACTCTTTCGGGACTGGATCG
>JANORE010000428.1:0-9715 GCA_031415155.1 Akkermansiaceae bacterium
TCTGCCTGGTGATGGACGCCCAATGATGACATGATCGAGAAATTTCACCTGCATCAACTTCGCCGCATCTACCAAGAGCCGGGTTAACATTTCATCGGCTTTACTTGGGCTGGCATCGCCTGATGGGTGGTTGTGGATAAGTACGAATCCATAAGCTCCACGGGTGATCACCGGGCGGAGCACTTCACGGGGATGGGCACTCGTTTCATTGACAGTTCCTATCGAAATGATCGTTGTTCCGATGTGGCGTAATCGCGAATCAACTGTGGCGCATACGAGCTGTTCTTGGCTCAAATGCCGGAGTTGAGGTGCGAAAAAATCGTAGATTAGCTCCGGTGTATCCAGCGGCGTATCCCGCAGTTGTTCACGAGCGACTCGGACACCTAGTTCGAAGGCGGCTGCAAGCTTAGACGCCTTTGCGAGGCCAAGACCTTTTTCCTTTGCCAGCTCAGATACGGGTAAGCTCCCGAGGGCACTCATCGAGCCATACTTCGTGATCAGATCCCGCCCAATATCGATCGCGCTACGACCTTTTGTTCCCGTGGAAATAAACAATGCCATCAGTTCAGAATTGCTCAGAGCTGTCGGCCCGAGCGATGCTAACTTCTCTCGCGGCCTTTCATCGTAAGGCATATCTTGAATACGTGAGCGAGACGGCTCAGGGACGGGAATAATCACTTGAACATCATGCGAAAGGGTTCTCATTTGGCAAGAAATAGAACTCGTGCCATCGGGTCTATTTGGAAAGTGATCGCGCTTCTGGTGGTGTAAGGATTTCCCGATGATCCAGACCAACGATTTTCTGGTTTTGAAAAATGATTGCGTCTGATTGACAGAGGTATCCGTTGAAAGAATGGGAGCTAAAAACTCTATTTCCTTGAAACTCTACCGTCGCCTTTCAACCTTCATGTGTCCCAGCCAAATTCCAACACCGCCATTTCTTTTGGACCAAGATTCACCATCGACTCAAGACGACATCCGTCTGATCCAACTCGTCTCTACAGGCGATGTCGGTGCGCTGGAACAATTGTATGATCGTCACGCGCCATTGATGCATTCCGTTCTCACCCAGAAACTGGGTGACGCGTCAGAATCCCAAGATGTGATTCATGATATTTTTGTAAAACTTCACACCAAAAGTGCCATGTATAATCCCGCACTCGGGAAACCTATTGCTTGGTTACTTACCATCGCGCGAAATGCTGCCATTGATAAATTGCGCAAACGTTCCACTCATCAAAAGTATCTGAACCAACAGATACAAGAGGTGGAACAAACCGCGCCGGCCCATTCCGGACCGCATTCGGATGAGCTGGAATTACTCCGGCACTGCATCGGCACGTTGCCCGATCAACAGCGAGATACTCTGCAACTCGCTTATTTCAGCGGCCTAACACAACAGGAAATTGCCGAGCAAATCACGCAGCCGCTTGGCTCAGTGAAGGCTTGGATCCGTCGTGGATTGATGAAACTCAGAGACTGTGTGGAGGGGAAATTATGATGAGCGAAATCCAAGAAGAGCAGGCTTGCTTCTACGTTCTCGGTCTACTCTCCGAGGTCGAGGCTACAGCTTTCGAGGCAGAATTTCGTGAAAACGCGGAGCTTTCAAAGCTGGTGGCGTCATTGAATAATGCCAGCTTGGCCTTGGCCAGATCTGCACCTCAAGTCGAACTTCCAGCTGAGGCGAAACGGCGCCTACTCGCGGCGGTTTCCAAACCCGTCGATCACATCGTGTCGCTTGAGAAACATCGGAGCTTCGGGTTTCTGCCCTGGGCCATCGCGGCATGTCTCGCGGCGATGCTCTATTCGCAATGGAATACAACGGAGAAAAATAGAAGTGAGCTCCAAAGCTCGTTGTCCGAGCGAGATCGGGAGCTAAAAGCTGCGCGGGAAAAATTAGGTGAAGCGGAGGCCGCTTTCTCGATCACTCAACGGCAGATGAACGACCAGCTTTCTACGGTGGAGTCGGCTCGCTCTGAGCTTCTGGCTCGTGTCACCGCGCTGGAGCAAAAAGATTTCATCGCCCAAGCAAAAATTGCGGTGATGGGATCTAAGCTTAAAGATCGCCCACAAGCGGTGGCGGTGAGTCTTTGGGATCAAGAGAAACAAAACGGGCTACTGGTTGTTGAGAATCTTCCCGTTCTTGATGCAGGAAAAGATTATCAACTATGGGTGATTGATCCGAGCATCGCCGCTCCAGTAAGTGCCGGGACTTTCAAAGTCGATGCTGCGGGTAAAGTCCGTATCATATTCAAGCCGAACCAAAGCATCCTAACTGCTGCTACTTTTGCCGTGACCGAGGAAAACGAAGGGGGCGTCCTCTCGCCTACCATGGATCAAATGATCGTCATCGGCGGGATCTAATAAAGTATACTGAGTTACAGAGAGGTTGATTGCCGTGCTCCCCGATTGATGCTAATACTCGCACGGTATGGCCGGGACTAAGATGCAACTTGAATTCCGCTGGTCCTCATTGCTCAGTGCTTTGAAGATCCGGCCAGCTCCGTCTACGCCGATTATGATGGACGATGGCGGACTCACCGCTTGGTGCGCGGAGTCGGCAAGAGGTCTCGGACTCCATGAGCTTTCACGAAAAATCAGCGTTTCTTGGAATCCACGAATGAGGACCACTGCAGGTCGTGCTTGGTGGCCGGATCGCAGAATCGAACTGAATCCGAAACTGAAGGAATACGACCTCGACGAGGTCTGGCGCACTCTAAAACACGAACTCGCGCATCTCGTGGCTTACGAAAGAAACGGACGGCGGCGGATCGATCCACACGGTTTGGAGTGGCAAGTCGCGTGTGATGACTTGGGAATTCCGGGTGAGCGACCCTATCATAATTTACCGTTTAAACGCCGGCAGATGCAGCGGAAACATGCCTACGTGTGTTCCAATTGCTCGGCAGTGATTACGCGAGTGAGGCCGATTAAGCGGCCTGTGGCTTGTTACGATTGTTGCCGTAAATTCAACAACGGAGTCTATCACGAAAAATTCCGGCTGGTTCAGAAAAAACGATAACCCCCAGATCGGCTTCAACGATCCGCGACAAACAACGTGTGAGTGAACCGTTTCGCCTTCGGGTAAGCTTTTGCGGGAATGCAATCGACCGTTTTGAAAAATCCTTCGAGAGAACGAGCGAAGGATTTGTCGGGATGGGCCGACCAAAAAATGACGCGCCCGCCGGGCTGCAGTGCATTTTTGATACGAGTGATTCCAGGGCGAGCATAGAGCCGCTCGTTCTTATGTTGCACGAACGGATCCGGGCCGTTATCGACATCCAGCAAGATCGTATCGTAGCGGTCCTCACCGCAGCGGTCGATCAAGTCATAGACATCACAGACATGGATTTCCACCCGTGGATCTTCAAGTAATTTACCATTTACCTCGTAGAGAAATTCTCGGTTCCAAGCCACCACTTCAGGTAAAAGCTCCGCCACATCCACGATGGCGTCCGCCCCAGTGAGCATGAGCACTCGCTTCAAGGTGAAGCCAAACCCAAGTCCGCCAATGAGAATACGAGGCTTCGGCGGTAGATTCGCACAGGAAATTTCCGCCATCTGCTCCTCAGAAGCGGACGCGGTGGTGCTCATTAATTGCAAGCCCGCCACCTTGAGGAAATGATGTCCATCATGTTCGTGAAGGGTGAGTTGCGCGCCATCTGGCGTCTTACAAGTGGCGAGAGTACGAGTGATTTTCATAAACGAACGGTGAGAACTTTCGCAAAATTTAGAGCGCGCCCGGATTGTCGCTCGCACGCTCCCGTTTCCGCTGCCACTTGATGAGGTATGGCTTCGCAAACAGATAGATCCCGGTAAGCCATAGGATTAAAAGCACCATCGCAGAAGGGAGAAAGACCCAGAGCTTCAAGGACTCATGGAAAAAACTACCATCGTGTAGCGACTCGATAATGTCCGATCGGCGATAGGCCACTTGAAGAATCTCACCGCTCCGATGATCTAACTGGATCTCCCAATGATTGGTCGCATGGACTTTCACGAGACCCTTGTCAGGCCGGATGTCTAGCCGAGCGATGTCATCCCATGATTGGATTCCAGCCTGCGGCACGCTTACGGCAGCAGACAGAATCTGAGAAAATCCCACACTGGGATCGCCCATCTGGCCCTTCGCGGTCGGTGGTTGGATCCAATGACTTTCCTTTTTTAAAAGCAGCAAAATCCCAGAAAGAATCACGATCAATACAGGTAAAGCGCAAATAATCGCGCCCCAGTAGTGGACTTTTCGGTTGAATCGCGGCCAATGGAATTTCATGAAGAGCGCGATATTCAGCCCGCTTCCCGAGATTTCATCAAGTAATTCGGCATATTCCCATGCGATATCTTTTTTAAAATACAAGTCGTGATGAGAATGGCCCGAAAGCGGAATGCGGGAGAAAGTAGAAATTGGCGATTTTAGGATCGACTTCATCGCCCATCTCCGTGTCTTGAAGGGCAGATGCAAGGACATGCGAAATCCGCTGAAGCGATGGAAAATCTTGGACGAGCTGCCGCCACATTTGCCAGGCCCGGCTCAGTCATCGCCCTTGTCGGCGGGCTGGGTGCAGGAAAAACCCATTGGACCAAAGGCTTTGTCGCAGAAATCGGATCAACGGCAGATGTCACTAGCCCGACCTTCGGTCTCGTGCACGAATACTCCGGGGGTCGCTTTTTGGTGTTTCACCTCGATTTTTACCGGCTCGATTCAGCGGACGAATTAGTCGCGCTGGGCTGGGATGAAATTTTAGAGCAAAACGGCGTGGTCATCGCGGAGTGGGGCGATAAATTTCCAGAACTTTTACCTCCCGAAACCGTCTGGCTGCATTTCACCGTCGAAGCAGATGGAGGCCGGACCGTGCGAATGGCCGCCCCTTAAAGCCCAGTCGTCATGGCTTGATCGGTCAAATCACCCGCACTTTCAAAGACTCGGCCAACCGTGCGACCCAGCACATTGGCGATACCGCATGAATTGAGTGAAAGCACCACTGCCAAGAAGATGATAAATCGCAGGGAAATTTTCATATTTAGAATTATTTCCATCGTTTCCAAGGAGTCAAGCCAAGCTCCGGACAGTTCGATGCCATTGAACCCACAAGCCAACCAATCGCGTTGAACATGCCGACCTATTTTAAAATTTGAAATCCATGCAGATTCATGACTTCGTCACCTGCGAGCACGTCCCGTTCACTCCTGTCTGAAGCCTACGGTTGTTCTCTATACTCCCACGCATGAGAATTTGTGGAAAAAGAACTGAGGCGAGACGCTTCAGTAACGGTCTGGAGCGGGACGCTCCAGCTACTTTCCTGGCGACGCCGTTTTAATGCGGTCTAAGTCCTGCTACTTGGGCTTAGTCAGTTCTTCAAAGTCCGATTTTCCACTCTTTTTAGAAGATAGAGAATCCTCGGTAGTCTCTGCGGTAGTGGCAAATAATTCTTTGAAATTATCGCTGGGAGCCGAGGCGGAACCACTAATTTTCAAAGTAACCCAGCGAAAACCATCTCTTTGCTCATTGAACATCGTTCTTAAACGTGGATTTTTGGAATTACCAAGCATTGCTTCTGCAACGCCTACTTGGAAGCTACCTGATAGCTTTTGATCCTGCGCTAACGTAATTGAACCCATCAGCGCAAGACGGCCTTTGCTCTGTAAATTAAGATTACGAAGTGAGACAGATCCACCTTCACGATGGATAACGCCACTGACATCAGAATCAAAGTTAGGGCGTTCAAACCATGGATCATCTAATAACTGATTGAGAGCAAACAAGAATGGAAAACCTTGAAGCTCAAAAGGCGATGAAGGATTACTTTGGAACGCAACTTCTAGCTTGGCGGATGGATTTGCGGTTGAAAGAAAGGAGAGTTGGTTTGACTTGGAATTTACGAGAGAATCGATGCGTCCTGAGAAAAGGCGCCCCAAAACAGGTCCGGCGATGCCTGAGATCTGGAAAGCGTCGAGGGTCGCCACAAGCGAAGACATCTGGTCCGGCTTGTAAGGTGCGATGTTACCCGAAAATTCGAGAGTTCCACGAGTATCTGATTCGTATAACATGCGTAAATTGACGACATTGAGTTCATCTCCACGAATTACGATTAGGGAACGATCTAAACGTAGTTTGGGCCAGCCGATGATGACAAGATCTCCCAGCGATAGGTTCAATTGAGGTTGTTTACCCGAATCAATGTAGGAGAGCGATCCTTGTGAGTTCATGAGTTTCACCACAGGAGCTTCAGGAGGCCCGAGTGTGAGGTTGAGTTTTTGAAATCGATAACGATCAAAGCGGATCGGAGCGAGGCCGCTTGGAGCCGCACGATTCCGAATGGCTTGTCCTTGCTTCGGGATTTGAAGGGTCAGATCACCCTGATTAATGGTAACCTCGCCGCCCGTCATGGCTTTCCCCAGGAAGCTGGATGGAAAAACCTCGGCACTCACCCCGGTTAACCGGAAGTGATTCAATAGATTCCCATCAGGCCATTTGAGGGTGAGTTCGACTGCATTTGCGGTCTTTGGGTTCATCCGGAATTGATTGATCCCTACAGTAGCTCCAGATGCCTGCTCCATGTTTTGGACGAGCTGTTTCCTAAATGGGCGACTATTTGCATAAACAAACGCCACACCTACCACCAATAACGTTAGAAAAAGAAGAATGAGAAACCCAGAAACCTGAGCAATTCTCAATTTTAGATTTTGCTTGGCTTCTTTTTGATTCGGTTGATCCGAGCGACGTTTGCGCTTGCGGACCTTGATCGCTTGAGACCCATCTCCCCGGGTGACCAGCTCCCCTCGATCATCGGATTCTGAAATAGAATTTTTAAGCCGATCCATCATCTCGTCGATCGAGTAATTTTCTGGCTCGCTTGAGACGGGTGGCAATTTTTTAGACATTCTGAAGAAAATCTGGAATCTTCCAGTTACCGATTGCTAAAGCTGCGCCCGGTCGGATCTTGAATCTGTGTATTCACGAGAAACACGATGGCGGTGGAAATTGGCTTTCTCACTTTAGATTGAAATAAGCGACCTAAGATAGGAATGCTGCCTAGGACTGGAGTTTTATCTTCCACGTTTTGAACCGCTTCTTGCAGTAAGCCTCCCAATACCAAAGTCGCTCCATCGGCAATATCCACCGTGGTATTCATCGTTTGTTTGCTGAAAACGGGCTGAAGAATCGCATTGGGTGTGATTTCGACTTGCTCGGGTCCCAGGAGACCGTTCTCAATCGCATTGATCGGGCTGCCGTAATTTACAAACCCGTCAAAGTCGCTAAATGTCGGGGTGAGAGTCAGAGTGACGTATTGTTTATTTGCATCTACAACAGGAAGGACTTCCAAAGTGACACCGACGTCTTTTTTATCAAATGCCGTCGGCGTGGCTGGAGTCACGGGTGATGTAGAATTACTTCCGCCTCCAAAAATTCCGCCGCCGCCTGCACCGCCGATAACGATGATGGTGGATGAATTGCCGCCAGTGCTTTGAGGTAGTTCAGGGGGTTCATATTCGGTTGGGTAAATGAACTCACGAACGATGGAGACCGAGGATGCTTGACCACTGCGAGTGGCGATTGCTGGCTGAGCCATTAAATCGACCCCCTTCTTCTGATCGAGTCCTCGCATGAGCATTTGGATATTTGCATCGTTGAGTTTACCCCGCACTCCGAACACACCCGGCGCACGATTGCGCTCCTGCCGCCCCGCTCGGTTCCCGAGAACAGAGTCAATGGAGTTTCCTAAAATGGCTCCATCGCCACTCCGATTTCCTGCGGTAATTGGATTCCGGGTAACGCTTTCAGGCGGTAATTCAATATCACTGAGACCATCGCCATTGCCGCGAGTGCCGCCACCAAGATTAAGCTTAGATCCAAATGGACCCTCTCCAGCGAAACCGAAGTTGTCTAACAGCCAGTCAAAACCGAGCTCTTCGAGGCGCGTCTGCTCGACTTTGATCATCGTCACCCGGACGGTGACAATGACAGGCTCTGTTCTACCGACCGTTTCGACAATTTGGGTAATATAGTCTAGATTCGTCGCGGTATTGACCACCCGTAGAGTGTTGTTTCCTGGGATATAGCTCGCTGTGGCACCTTCAGGGAAGCTCACACCTTGCGTCTTTAAAGCTTCTTGGACGCTCTGACGTTTGGGTAAAAGTCCTGCTGCGGGCTCTTTGCCAAACGGATCACCTGCCGCACCGCTCTCGGCATTTCCAGCGCTGATACTACTGATGAAATCTGGTGGCACGCGATAAGTGCGGGAAATCAGATCGTCCGAAATCGAACCCACAGGGGCAATGATTACGGAATAGTCGTCCGTCCTGTAAGTGGTGTTTGAGATCTCGGTGATATACTTAAGAACTTGCGAGAGCGGCAATTGAGAAAGCTGGAGATCAAAGCGGGTATCGCGGATTTTTACCGCTAGTGGAGAATCTGCTGCACCAAGATTCACCGTGAAGTTCACCCCTTTGCGAGCAGGATCCGACTCAAGTGTATCGTTTTCAACTGCACGGACGCGGAGAAAATCCAGAGTTTCTTGCAAGGTGGATTGGTCGAGAGCGATCTTTGGAATGATGATGCGATCCAGCTTATCTTTGATCGAAATCAAACTCGTGTCAGACGGGGCCGCATCAGGATTTAAAAGTGATAATTCTGAATCCGTCGGTGGAACGGGTAATTCCCACTGTTTTGTGACATCACTGAGCATTTCCGAGCGAGTGTTGTCATATGCCGACTTCTGATAGGCACTTTTTGCAGCAGCTACCTGCTCCATTCCGCGCCGGGCAGCGGTATTCGTCGGGTCAATACGCAGAACGTCTTCGTAGGTCGATTTTGCCTCGTCGAATTTTCCTAAATCGTATGCGCCTTGAGCTGTATAAAGACGGCGCCGCACGGAATCCACGTTTTTGGCGTGCTCCACTGTAAGTGCTGGATTCGTGCGAATCGGATCATCGAGTTGCGCCCGGAATGCAAGGGCACTCGAGTTTTTCGACGAGGTAGATTTTTGCAATACTTGATCGACGATGGCTTTCGCCCCGGCCACATCCCCTTTTCTGGAGAGGAAACGAGCGTGCTCAACGGACGCCTGTGCATGGCGCTCGGTGGCGGCCGTTTTAAGTTCCGCAGTCGCTGGCTCATTCGGGATAAGTTCACCTGCTCCAGCGTAGGCTTCGATTGCATCTGAATAGCGGCCTGCGGTGTAGGCTTCATCACCTTTTCTCAGCAGTTCTTGCGCTTCATCCAGTGAAGCATGATTCGCCGTGGATTTACCCTCTTTACGGCCTGAATCGCGATTCAGTTCGCCGCCTATCAAAGGAGAAATAAAACAGACAGTCGCCAATAAAGCAGCTTGGCTAAGGAAAGATGTGGTGGGTTTAAAAGTCTCCATGCGGATAATCGAAGCGATAAATAGAGACTTTCTGCGGCAAGGGTAAGCGTAAAATCTGGAAATTTATCTTTTTGAATGCCACGGAAATTCTAGTTGCACTGCGGACTGCCGCCGAGGGGCGGACGGTGAACGGAAATAGGGTGAAAATCTAACTTCTAAAATCTGGCGGACTTTTTTCAGAACGGGTAAAAAAGTGTTCATGAGAAAAGTGTTCATAAGAACAAATTAATGTCAACTTTATGATTCTAAATTTCGTAAAATTTCTTTGGCTAAATCCGTATCCTTTTGAATTTGAATTCTTAGAGCATCAACTGATTCAAATTTCACCTCCGCCCGCAGGTGTTTTT
>JANORE010000429.1:0-2622 GCA_031415155.1 Akkermansiaceae bacterium
GTCGCGGCCAGCGAAGGCCGGAGTGAAGGATGAGGCAGCGTTCCGGAGATCGCTGACGACGATCCTCGCGTGGGATTTCGACCGCGTGATCGTCGGGCACGGAGAAGTGATTGAACACGACGGCAAAGCAAAACTACGCACTGCCCTTGATGCGGCAGGATTTTCACTCTGATGAATCCTATCATCGAATGCTCTAACCTTACCCGAAAATGAAACCGATCAAACCTCTGACCCAAGAACAGATGCACTCTGGATACAATGACCCAATATGCGGTATGTCCGTGGATCCCACCACGGCGCTCCACGCCGAGCAAGAAGGCGAGACCTTCTACTTTTGCAGCGAGCAATGCCGACAAAAGTTTCTGACAACGACCCCTGAGCCCGACCCTTCTGGCAAGTCTGCCAGTTCTGGCGGCTGACGCCTGTTGATTACGATTTTGATCGTCTTGCTCTGGCTGTGCGCCGCTCGCCATAGGGTTCCACCCCATCGCCATCACCTATCCTCATGAATTCATGAAAACACGATTCACCTCAGAAGCAATTTCCAAAGGCGGCCGATCAGGGACCGTAAAGTCACCAGATGGACTGCTAGACATCACCTTAGGAAACCCATTGGATTGAGATAAGTCGAAGAGCGTAAAATTCTTTCGTGGCGAAATGCCTGCATTACCATTATCATTTATGATCCATGCAGTTTCCGCCGGAACCCATGGTAGAGGATCTTCGGCCTGCCCCTGAGTAGAGGGGCCATAGTTGTTCCATTCATTGACCGGGGAATCTATGATAGATTTCATGGATATATCATGGGCTATGGCCGTTTAATAATTTAGGTAGTCAATTAACGCCGACCACTGCGACACTCGCGAACTGCAAGATAGCCAAACAGAGCGCCGATCCCTGCGGCGATGCCTATTGCTAAATAAGGATTCTCATGCAGTGCTAGGTCACAAGCCCGTGTGCGTTCAGCCGCGTTGTCGCGAAATCGGTTCGTCATGCTTTTCCCGCTGTCCAGAAAAGACAAGAGGCGAACCCTTGCTTCTTTGATATGATCTTCCGCAGAATCGGTGGTTGCAGAGAGTAGAGCACGTGCATGATCGGCGAGTTGGCTCATATCATTCTCGATTTTTTGTATCGGTGTATTCATCTGAATTTGTAGTTTTAATTGTATGTTTTATTGAGATAGAAGTTGACGTCAGTGATGGCGATTGAAGGTTCATTTTTGAAACGAACCTCAGGCCAATGGCGTCATCTGACTTTCAATGTAGCGGCTATGCCCACGACCTCAATGGGGTGAAACCCTAATTGGACAATCTCTATCGAAGTAGGTTATTACCCCATAGTTGGGCGGATCTAGGACTGGTTACGGTGGCAGTGTGAAACTAAACACGATACCCAATTCTCAGGAAACATCCGATCTTGTAAACTCGCTCGCTCACACCAAAGCCTATCTCATCGGTGGCGGCATTGGCTCTATGGCAGCAGCAGCTTTTATGATTCGCGATGGCGGCATTCCCGGTAGCCACATTTTTATTCTCGAAGCCAACCCACTCATGGGTGGCAGCCTTGATGGCGCGGGCGACCCTCAGCACGGCTACTCACTGCGCGGGGGACGCATGTTGACCACCGATAACTACGAATGCACTTGGGATCTCTACAAAACGATTCCTTCGATCACTTCGGAAGGTATATCTATATTTGATGAAACTGTGGCGTTTAACGAGAAACACAAAGCGCATTCCATGGCTCGCCTAGTGGACTGCCGCCGCGCGAAAGTGCCCGTCGAATCCATGGGTTTCTCCATGCAGGACCGCATGGAACTGCTCAAGCTCAGCCAAGCGGATGAAGAAGTGTTAGCTGCCAGTGCTATTACCGATCATTTGTCACCCGAGTTCTTTGAGACGGAGTTCTGGTTCATGTGGTCCACTACCTTTGCCTTCCAACCTTGGCACAGCGCGGTCGAGTTCAAGCGCTACTTACTCCGCTTCATGATGGAGTTCACTCGCATCGAAACACTCGCAGGCGTGAAACGAACGATCTACAATCAATATGATTCGTTAGTTGTGCCTTTGCAAAAATGGCTCAAGGCCCAAGGCGTCCATCTAGTCACCGATTGTAAAGTCACGGATCTTAGTCACCAGTCGGATGAAGGAACCTTCACCGTCACCGCCATCCAGTGCCTGCGTGCAGGAGCGAGTGAGACCATCATCGTGAATGACGGCGATCTGGTCTTTTTCCAAAACGGCTCCATGACCGATGCCTCCAGCCTTGGCTCCATGACGAGCGCCCCTGCGCGGCTGACCAAGGCCGATAGCGGTGGTTGGACACTCTGGGAGAAACTCGCGGCAGGCAGGCCCCATTTCGGCAATCCGGCGGCTTTCAATAGCTGCATCGCACAATCCAACTGGGAATCTTTCACCGTGACGCTCAAGAACCCGGCGTTCTTTGAAATGATGAATCAACTCAGCGGCAATGAGGCTGGCACCGGCGGACTGGTGACTTTCAAGGATTCTAACTGGATGATGTCAATCGTGCTCGCTCACCAGCCACATTTCATCAACCAACCCGCCGATGTGCAGGTGTTCTGGGGATACTCATTGTTTCCGGACCGGATCGGGAACTTCG
>JANORE010000430.1:0-3382 GCA_031415155.1 Akkermansiaceae bacterium
ACGGCTGATTCGGAGCAGGGAAGACACCGATCTTGATCAGGTCTGCCATGATATTGAACGGCTTGAGGCCGAGGCGAGCGGCGAGATCTGGCACCAGAATCGGTGGCTTGATGACGATCAACTTGGGATCATCAGGAATCGCCTCATTTTCTGCCACGACTTCGGCGATGGCGACGGGAGCTTCCGCCTCGTGCGTAGGAGCGGGAAGTGTCGCCTCGATGATGGCTGGATTTTCTTGATCAAGTAGCTTGGAAATAGTTCCTAGCACAGCCTTGCCCGTGCGGGCAGTCTTACGGACTTTGGGTTTTTTCTCTTCGGCGAAGAGATCGAGAGCGGCAGCTTTCTTTTTTTCCAATGGACTCGGCCCGACGGGAATGACTTCAGCCTCCTTGCGCTGACGTTCGCGGCGCGAAGATTTTACCGCAGGCTCGAGAAGATCGAGAACCTTTTCTTTGATAGGAGCTTTGTCGTTTTTTTCGGGCATCCGAGAGGTCTGAAGAGTTGGTGAAGGAGGCGAAGAATTAGGTGAAATAAAGTTTAGTCGGCAGATGTTGCAGGGCCACTGACAATGCCGTGGGCGCGACTCAGAATCGCTTCGGCGGCCTCTTCGGTAATACCAAGGGCAGTAGCGATGTAATCGGCTGGCATGTCGATGACCATCTCAGGATTGAAGCCACCTGCGAGAGTGAGCTTGCTGGCAAGTTCGTCGGTGATGCCGAGTTGCTCGCCTAGGGTGTGAGCGGCACCACCGATTTTCTCTTTAAATTGCTCCTCCTTCGATTCGTCGCGGCGGACTTGGACATCCCAGCCCATCAGACGTGAGGAAAGGCGAGCATTCTGGCCCTTGCGGCCGATCGCCTTGCTGAGATCGATTTCATCCACCGTGACGTGGACGATTTTCGCCTTTTCATCCACGGTGATTGAGCGGAGTTCCGCGGGTTTGAGTGCCTCGCGGACAAATTCCTTGGGATCTTCGCTCCAACGGATGATGTCAACTTTCTCGTTGTTGAGTTCACGGACGATATTTTTCACTCGCGCGCCGCGCATCCCGACACAAGCGCCGACGGGATCGACTTTCGGGTCCGCGCTCCAGACCGCCACTTTCGTGCGGAAGCCTGCTTCGCGGGCGATGCCACGGATCTCCACCGTGTGGTCAGAAATTTCATTGACCTCAGCTTCGAACAAACGTCGGACAAAATTCGGGTGGCTGCGTGAAAGGATGATTTCTGGTCCACGGCCTTCATTTTCAACGGCCAAAACGTAAGCGCGGATGCGGTCGCCAATGTTGTAATCCTCACCTTGGACGCGTTCCCGATTTGGCATGATGCCTTCGAATTTCCCGAGATCCACCATCACATCGTTGCGCTCGAAGCGGCGGACGGTGCCGGAAACGACATCGCCGGCACGATCTTTAAATTCCTCATAAATCATCTCTTTCTCCGCTTGGCGGAGGCGTTGCATCATCGTCTGCTTGGCAGTTTGTACGGCGATACGGCCAAAATCCTTAGGCGTAACGTTGAATTCTTGAATGTCACCGGGCTGTGCATCCGCAGATTTCTTGACTGCGGTAGTGAGTGGAACCTCGTTAAATTTATCCTCGTAATCTTCATTCGCCACCACCGTCAAGGAGGCAAAAATCTTGGTTTCGCCCTTCTTGGTGTTAACTTCCGCACGTAGCGTTTCGATGGCATCTGCACCTGGAACCATTTTGCGATAGGCAGAAATGAAGGCAAATTCCAGCGCAGCAACGACTTTATCACGGTCGATTCCTTTTTCTTTTTCGTAATAGTCAATGAGGGCGACGATGTCGTTGGTCATGGCAGAAAAATGTTCTTACGCAGGATGCTGCTGATTCATAGAGACGCAAAAGAGTGGGCTTTAAAACCCACTCCTTTCTTTCGTCAGAAGCTGTGCGGCCCGCTTTTAGGGTGACAGAATTTTACTTGCAAGCCGAAACTCAATGGTTTCGCGAAGCCGAGAATGCCGACGGACTTCGAATGCCGCGTGCGCCTCGACCATTTCAGAGTGGGGAAATTCACTCTCAAAACTCGGTAACTGAGTGTCGCCCGCGTGCGTTTCAAAAATATGGCTGACGAGTAAATCATCAAGCTTCGGCAGAAAAGCGGCGTAGACTTCTGCTCCGCCAATGATGAAGACTTGGCCGTCCAAATCTGGCAATTTCCCGAGATCGTCGGGTTGGTGGATGATCTCGACTCCTTCCGCCGTCCAAGAAGGATCACGTGTGAGCACGATATTCCGGCGTTTCGGAAGCGGCCGGCCGATCGACTCGTAGGTTTTCCGGCCCATCACGATCGGGTGGCCAGAGGTGGTTTTTTTAAAAAACGCGAGATCTTCCGGCAAATGCCACGGCAGGCTGCCACCGCGGCCGATAATGCGATCTGGCGTCATGGCAACGACGGCGGTGAGGCGGATACTCATGATTTCAAACAGCGATAGGTGCCTTGATGGACGGATGTGGATCGTAATTTTCTAGCCGAATGTCGTCGAAGGTGAAGGCGTCGATGTCTTTAATATCGGGATTCAGCCACAATGTCGGCAACGCCCGTGTCTCACGACTGAGTTGAAGTTTCGTTTGCTCCAGATGATTCGAGTATAAATGTAGATCGCCGAAGGTGTGGATGAAGTCGCGAGCTTCATAATCGCAGACGTGAGCGATCATTTTCGTAAGAAGCGCGTAGGAAGCGATGTTGAATGGCACACCGAGAAATAGATCCGCGCTGCGTTGATAAAGCTGACAAGAAAGCCCCGGTCGCTCAGAGCCAGTCGGCTCGTGGACATAAAATTGAAAGAGCAGGTGACACGGCGGCAGCGCCATTTGATGAAGCTGCCCGACATTCCATGCGGAAACGATGTGGCGCCGCGAGGATGGGTTTCCGAGCAAACCATCGATGAGTAGTCGGATCTGGTCGATGTTCCGACCGTCCACAGTTTCCCAAGCACGCCATTGTTGTCCATAAACGGGGCCTAGCTCGCCGTCCTCATTCTCCCACTCATCCCAAATGCTCACCCCGTTTTCCTTGAGATAGCGCGTATTCGTTTCTCCGCGTAAGAACCACAGCAGCTCATGGATGATGGAGCGCAGGTGTAGCTTCTTCGTCGTCACACAGGGAAATCCCTGCCGCAGATCATACCGCGATTGCCGGCCAAAAACGGAAACGGTGCCTGTGCCGGTGCGGTCACTACGAGTTTCGCCGTTTTCAAGAACGTCTCGCATCAAATCCAAGTAAGCCTTCACGGAAAAGATCAAGTCAGGCGTTGATCCTACCCGCAAGGAGGAAGGTGAAATGAAACGGTAATTTCTAAGCCCCCTGCAATACCCCCACACAAATACTCGAAACGATCCGGGCTTGCCCCAGCAGCA
>JANORE010000431.1:0-11174 GCA_031415155.1 Akkermansiaceae bacterium
CTGCGGTTGCAGAAATTTCCCTCGCGATCAACCGTAACTGGACCAATGAGCAAGGGCAGAAGCAGGAAGACACCACCTTCGTGGAGGTCACTCTCTGGGGCCGCCAGGCAGAGCTTGCCCAGCAATATCTCACCAAGGGCCGCCCTGTTTATATCGAAGGCCGTCTCAATCTCGACACTTGGGACGATAAGGAAACCGGGAAGAAGCGTAGCAAACTCAGAGTCGTCGGGGAGACCCTTCAGTTTCTCGATAGCAAGCCGAATAGCGGTGGCGGAAGTTATTCGGAACGGACGCAGCAACAGTCTCGTCCAGCCCCACCATCTTCCGGCCCACCGCAAGGAGCAACGGCAGCCACTGCCAGCGATTACCAAGAAGACGACGACATCCCGTTCTGATTTTCTTGCGAGTTCAGATCTTCACAAAGATTAAACGCGTATCTGGCCATTTCCGCGCACGCGGTATTGGTAACTGGTGAGTTCGCGAAGTCCCATGGGTCCGCGAGCGTGGAGTTTATCAGTGGAGATCCCAATCTCTGCCCCAAATCCGAACTCCCCGCCATCGGCGAAGCGAGTCGAAACGTTGTGAAAAACGCAGGCGGAATCGACCTCACGGAGGAAACGCTCCGCCGTCGCTTCATCGCGAGTGACGATGACATCGGTGTGGTGAGAGCCGTATTCGTTGATATGAGAAACTGCGGCGTCTAGCGAATCGACAATTTTGATTGAGAGAATGAGATCCAGATATTCTGTGACCCAGTCCTCATCCGTCGTCGCCGCGATGTCGCTGAGAATAGCGCAAGTTTTTTCACAACCACGCAGCTCGACGTTTTTTGCGCGGAGGGCCGCAGCGACTTTAGGTAAAAATTCTTGGGCGATGTCGCGGTGGACGAGCAAGGTTTCCAGCGCATTGCAGACGCCGCATTTCTGAGTCTTGGAATTGACCGTCAGATCGACCGCCATTTCGAGATCTGCGGCAGCATCGGCGAAGAGATGGCAAATCCCGTCATAGTGTTTGATGACTGGCATCCGGGCCAGCGAAACGACGGTCTCGATGAGTCCCTTCCCGCCGCGCGGGATGATGAGATCCAGCCATTGATCCATGCCAGCGAGCACCGAAACACTTTCGCGATCGGTGAAGGGAATGAGCTGGATGGCGTGGTCCGGCGCACCCGCAGCAGCGAGAGCCTCGGCGATGGCGCGGTTCGAGTGGATGGCCTCGCTGCCACCACGGAGGATGGTTGCGTTTCCGGTTTTGAAACAGAGCACAGCAGCGTCGGCCGTGACGTTGGGGCGGCTTTCATAAATGATGCCGATGGTGCCGATGGGGACGCGAGTTTGCTCGATCCGGATTCCGTTAGGCCGCTCCCAAGCCTCCATGATTTTACCGACGGGATCCGGTAAAGTCGCCACTTGATCGATCCCAGCAGCCATTGCTTCGACCCGTTTTTCATCGAGTAAAAGACGATCTAACATCGCCGCAGAAAGTCCTTTTTCTGTTCCAGCAGCGATGTCTTTGGAGTTCGCTTCTAGTAACTGAGGCACACGTTGCCGGATGGCGGTGGCCATCGCGTGGAGGATCGTGTTTTTCTCGTCACTGCTGAGTTGCGCGAGACGGTAAGCCGCCGCTCGTGCTTGGCGACCCATTTGATAGATGGTTTCTTGGATGGTGGACATGGGAGTATAAAATTAGGCGCGATTGCCGATGAGAAACTTCGTGGAAATCCCTTTCCCTGCGACAATTTCGGCAAGTCTTTCTGGATGGCGACCGTGGGCGATATGTGTCTCGATACCTGCATCCACTGCGAATTTTACCGCTGCAAGTTTCGACGCCATACCGCCCATCGAGAAGCGGCCTTTCTCCTCGCGGACATGACGGAAAACATGGTCGATGTCATCGACTTCTGGGATGAGATGATTGGTTGCTGGATCGAGCAGACCATCGACGCTGGTCAGTAAAATCATCCGCTTGACTCTTGCCAATTTCGCGACGCGGACGGAAAGCATATCGTTGTCACCGAACTTCAGCTCCTCCACGGCGACAGAATCATTTTCGTTAATGATTGGTAAAATACGTGGCTCGGCGAGGAGGCGATTGAGCGTATCTGAGACATAGCCTGCGCGTTCCGGCGTGCCAAGATCAGCGGCGGTGAGAAGAACTTGCGCCACCGTGATGTCGAAGTTGGAAAATAAGCTGCTGTAGTTCTGCATCAGTCTGGCTTGGCCGATGGCGGCACAGGCTTGGCGAGTGGCGGTGTCTTGAGGATACTCGGTCAGACCAAGCGCGGAAACTCCCGATCCCACCGCACCCGATGAGACGAATAGGCAGCGGTGCCCGCCATCGATCAGCCCCGCAATGGCGGAAACTAGATGAACCAGCGCGGCACGATCCAATGTGCCATCGTTCGCTTTCGTGAGCACCCCAGTGCCGGCTTTGATAAGTGTGAGATCAGGAATCATGAAAAATTTCGCCCGTTATTGGCGGACCTTTGATAATGAGGTTAGTCGGCTAACGCCAGCGTAAGGTTGTGAGTGAATTCAGATTTGGTGGTAGCCGTCTTCGCAAAACTGAGAAGCTCTTAAGAAATGAGCGTCACGGAGAACGGTTCCCAATCTTCTAAACTCCAACGGAGTTCCATCCCGGACGGACTTTTCGAATGTTGCCCCCTAGAATTTCAGGGTAGGCGTTCGTTCCTTACGCCAACCCTGGGCTGTATTACGGAACACCCTTGGTGTAGAAAACCGCGATCAACGGACCATGCTCGATCTCCTGCTCAACCACAGCAGACTTTGGGAAACTCTGCGCGGGCAATTGGCGAGCTGAAATGGGGTGTCAGTCGCTCGGCACTGAACAGGACAGCCATTGGATTCTTCATTTCCCGGGAGATTTTTCAGATTTTTCCGGTATCCGATATTTTGAGGATTGCCTGATACTTCGGATTTACTTACCTTTTCAAAAAGGATGTTCGGAATGATTTTCTGTCGTCAAATTTCAGTTTTTTTCTACCTAGGTATCTGTGTCTCAATCTCTCAAAATACTCATTGCTTGTGGCGGCACGGGCGGTCACTTATTCCCCGGCATCGCGGTGGGAGAAGCTCTGCGTGCACGCGGTCATGAGGTGATGCTGCTGATTTCAGAGAAAAAGGTAGATTCTGAAGCCTCCGCGAAATACCAACATCTGCACTTCAAAACGGTTCCCGCCGTAGCGAAGCCGCCGACACTTTCACCACGGATGTTGCCATTTTTATGGAAACTCTGGGGCTCGATCCAGCAGTGCAAAAAAATCATTCGCGAGTTTCAGGCAGACGCCGTGCTGGGTATGGGTGGCTTCACCTCGCTGCCGCCCGTTTATGCAGGCCATCAACTCGGGTTGAAAACCTTTGTCCATGATTCGAATGCTCGTCCGGGCCGGGCGAATGTGATGACCAGCCGCTTTTGCACGCGAGTATTTCTCGGACTGGATGCGGCAAAAGCGTTTTTCCCAAATCGTGAAACCATCACCACTGGCACTCCGGTGAGGCCGGAAATCATGAATCTTCCATCGCGCGAGGAAGCTGCCGCGCGTTTCGGACTCGATCCAGCACGAGCGACGATTGTGGTCACAGGCGGCAGCCAAGGAGCGCGACGCTTGAACGAGCTGAGCGCCCAAGCTGCGGCGAATTTGCCGCCGGCCATGCAAGTTTTACACATCGCAGGTGCTGCGGATTTCGAGCGTGTTTCAGAAATCGCGAAGGGCCGAGAGGGCTACCAAGTGCTGGGTTTCTGCGATCAAATGCCGTCAGCCTACGCGCTTGCAGATCTCATCATCGCCCGGTCTGGGGCCTCTAGTCTCACGGAAATTGCGATTGCCGGGCATCCGTCGATTTTAGTGCCTTATCCGTATGCAGCGGATGATCACCAAACACGGAATGCCGAAGTCTTCGACCAAGCGGGAGCTGGGAAACTGATTCAAGAGCGCGATCTGGACGCAGAAAAACTCGCCAGTTTAGCGATCTCGATCTTGCAAGACTTGCCAACTCGCGAGCGCATGGCAAAAGCGGCCAGCTCACTCGCCATTCCCGACGCCGCGGACCGAGTTTGCACCGCCATCGAAGCCACACTCTCGCCATCATGACCGATCTCAGCAAGCGCCTTACCGACCGGAGCAAACCGCTCCAGATTCACCTTATTGGAGTTGCCGGATCTGGCATGAGCGGACTTGCGTTATTGTTGCTAGGGATGGGTCATAAGGTAAGTGGATCGGATAAAGTCACCACGGCGGAGACGGTGCGGATGCAGGGTATGGGCTTAAATTTCTCTTCTCCGCACAGCGCTGCTGCGGTGAAAAAAGCCGATCTCGTCGTTTATTCATCCGCGATTCAACCGAAAAATCCCGCCTACGCCGCAGCGAAAAAGGCCGATATTCCTCTTCTCCGCCGGGCCGAGTGTCTCGCGGCGATTCTCCATACTCGCAAAGGCATCGTCATTTCCGGCACTCACGGGAAAACAACGACGTCCTCAATGACGGCGCACCTGTTACGTGAGGCCGGGCAGAAACCCAGTCACTACGTCGGCGCGGAAATCCCGATCCTCGGCGCGAATGCAAAATGGTCGGAAGACGGCGATTACATGGTCGCCGAGGGCGATGAAAGTGATGGCACGTTGGCACTCTATCATCCCGAGCACGCCGTGATTCTCAACATCGAAGCCGAGCATCTCGACTTCTATCGCGACCTCGATCACATCCGAGAAATTTTCACCCAGCTCGCGGATCAGACGAAGGGGAAACTCGTTTATTGTGCCGAAGATTCTGTTGCCAGTGAGGTTTGCGCGGGCAGGGAAAATGCGATTTCCTATGGCTGGGAAGATGCGGACTACACCGCCACCGACATCCGAGATCTCAAAGGCTCCTCGGCATTTACCGTCAAGAAAAAGGGCGAGGTGTTAGGGGATGTCGAGCTAGGAATCCCTGGAAATCACAATATTCTCAATGCTCTAGCAGCGATCGCTTTGGCAGACAGTTGCGAGGCAGAGTTCACCCATATTGCGCGTGCCTTGGCCACTTTCGCCGGGGCGAAACGCCGCTTCGAGACGAAGTATTTATCGCCCAATTACCGGATCATCGACGACTACGGTCATCATCCATCCGAGCTTGCTGCGACGTTACAAACCGCGCGCTCACTGAAGCCGAAGCGGCTCATCGTCCTTTTCCAGCCGCATCGTTACACCCGGACGCAAGCTCTCGCCGATGACTTCGGGAAAGTCTTACAAGCCGCCGACATGGTATTTATCACGGGGGTTTATGCCGCTTCTGAAAAGCCGATCAAGGGTGTGTCCGGCGAGACTCTCGTAGAGGCGATGAAAGTCCACGGTGACATTCCGGCCAGCTATGTGCCAGATCTCGCGACCGCTCACCACGCCATCGGGAATGTGCTGCAATCTAGCGATTTACTCATTACCCTCGGCGCGGGAAATGTCCATGAGGCTGGCACACGCATCGCCGCAGATCTCAAAATTTTAGAGGAAATGCGTGGGCTGATGCCAGCGGGTGAGATCGATGGGAAACTCTACGAACCGATGAGCCGCCATACGACGATGCTCGTCGGCGGACCTGCCCAGTATTGGCTAGAGCCTCACAGTTTTTACGGTTTTGCATTTCTCGTGAACTACTGCCGCGAGCGTGGCATCCCGGTGCGAGTCGTAGGCCGTGGATCGAATCTCCTAGTCCGCGATGGCGGTATCCGTGGTGCCGTGATCCACCCGACGGGCGGAGTTTTCTCGGAAGTCAGTGTGGATGGCCGCGGCCATGTCACGGCTGGCGCAGGGGTTAGATTGAAAAAACTCGCCAGCGTGGCGGGAGGAAATGGCATCGGTGGCTTTGAGTGGATGGAAGGAATCCCCGGCAATGTCGGCGGCGCACTGCGCATGAATGCCGGCGCGATGGGCATCGACACCTTTGATCAAGTCGTCCGCGTGACTTTCCTCGATGAAGACGGCGTCATCCGCACTCGCGAGCGAGACGAAATCGTCACGCAATACCGCAATGTCGCCGAGCTGCGTAGAAATTTTGCGCTGCAAGCGGTTTTCAAAGGCAAGGCAGACACTGCGCTGAACATCAAAGAGCGCTGGGATGCGTCGCGAGAAAAACGCAAAGCTTCGCAACCGATCGCGGCCTCCGCTGGCTGCACTTTTAGAAATCCTGAATTCATTCCAGCGGGCCGCGTCATTGATTCGATGGGGCTGAAAGGCAGCACTTGCGGGAAAGCCGCTGTTTCCGAAGTCCATGGAAATTTCATCGTCAACCAAGGCGGTGCATCGGCACTAGAAATTCTAACTCTCATTGAATTTATCCAAGAGAAAGCGCGTGATGAACGAAAGGTGGAGCTTGAAACTGAAATCAAAATCCTCGGTGAAGATGAGGCAACATTCTAAACGAACATGTTAAGCGGTAAAAAAATTGCAGTGTTAATGGGTGGCCCCGGCTCGGAGCGGGAGGTCTCACTCGCTACTGGAAATGCCGTAGTGAAGGCATTGCTGGGACTCGGGCTCGATGCGGTAGCCGTCGATGTCACGAGCGCAGAAATCCATCTTCCGCCTGGAACGGATCTGGCCTTCAACGCCATCCACGGCACCTTCGGCGAAGATGGAAGCTTGCAAAAAATCCTCGAAGACATGGGCGTTCCCTACACGGGTGCTGGTGTCGAAAGCAGCCGCATCGCCTTTGATAAAAATTTAGCGAAAGCCGCATTCGTTGCTGCCGGTGTGCCCACACCGCGCGCGGAAATTCTCGATGTTTCTAACGGACCATGCTTGCCATCATTTTCCGCGCCTTTTGTGGTGAAGCCACCGCGTGAAGGTTCCAGCGTCGGCGTCCACATCGTCCGTCATCAGGCAGATGCCGAGGCGGCAATCGCCGATGCCGCGAGATATGGAAATGATATTCTGGTGGAGGAATTCATCGAAGGAAAAGAACTCACCGTCGGCATTCTCAATGGCGAGGCATTACCCATCGTTCACATCGCGCCGCCAGATGGTGTCTATGACATGGCCAGCAAATATCCTTGGCTCAGTGGTGCGAAAGGCAGTGAGTATTTCTGCCCGGCTGATCTGGATTTAGAAACTACGATCCAAGTCCAAGTCGCCGCCGTGGCTGCGCACCATTCACTAGGTGTGGAAATTTATTCGCGAGTGGATGTCTTGTTAGATTCGCAAAACCGCCCGTTCGTGCTTGAAGCAAATACGATTCCTGGAATGACTGAAACGAGCTTACTGCCCAAGGCTGCGGCGGCGGCTGGCATTTCCTTCCCGGAGTTATGTAAAACGATTGCTGAGCTTTCACTCAAACTTCGTTCCTAACATGTCGAAACGCCAGACCCGCAAACCACGCCGCAGCTCGCGCCCTCAGGTGCTTGAGGTCCGTGTCATGTCGCCGCGGATTGCTTGGTTTAGTTTTCTGAAAGTCCTCGGCTCGTTGACGAAACTCGCCTGCATGGCAGCGGTTGTCGCAGGCATAGGTTGGGGCGTCTGGCAAGGGATTCAGCGGGCATTTTATCAGAATCCAGATTTCCGCCTGCAAGTGATCGACCTGAATTCGAATCCAGTCATCGACGAATATGGTTTGGTGGAAGCGACGGGGATTGACCTAACCGCTAGTCTTTTTGAAATCCATGTGGACGATGTCGCGGCGAAGTTAAAACAGCTGCCGGGTATCTCAGATGCTTCCGCAGAGCGTCACTTGCCGGGGAAATTAGTGGTGCGCGTGGTGACGCGGACTCCTCGCGCTTGGATTTCTAACGCAGAAAGTGATTCATCGGAGACTCGCAAAGTCAGCGGCATGCTGGTGGATGAAAATAGCATTTCTTACCCTTGTCCTGAACGGCAACTTGAGACGGCACGCAACCTGCCAATCATCCATCTTCCGGCTCCAGAAAAATTTCCGAGGGTCGCTGGGCAAAAAATAAACAGTCCTGAGCTGGCTCATTGCATTCGTTTGTTAGATTCCGCCAATGAAGCAGACGAGGATTCCATCCCATGGATCGAGTCCATCAAGCAAGTGAATGAATGGTCGCTGGAGCTGGTGACTCGGCAAGGCACCGCCGCTACTTTCGGCATGGGGGATCACGAACGGCAAATGCGAAGCCTTCGCGCCGCCATCGATCATGCCGAGCAAAAGGGCTATGATATCCAAACGATCAATCTGATTCCTCGACAAAATATTCCGATCACCGTCCGGAGCGAATCACCCACTCCGCGAGGAGTAACCGTTACCGAACCCCGCCCAGAACCCATCCGCGAGAGTCGCCGAGCCAGTGATCTCAAGAGTCTTCTAAATCGCAACTGATCGTTTTCGCAATCTAATAATCCATGGCACGTCGCGCAAAAATTCATGTCGGACTTGAAATAGGCACCAGCAAAACTTGCATGGTGGTGGGTGAGGTGAAGGCGGATAGCGCGGTGAAAATCCTAGGCATCGGAGTGACGAAATCCGTCGGTGTGCGTAAGGGGGAAGTATATGATTTCTCACAAGCCCGTGCTTGTCTCAAGGATGCGTTGAGCAAGGCGGAAGATGCCAGTGATGTAGAAATTGGCAGCGTTTTTCTCGCTGTGACTGGCTCTCACATTCAGGGTATCAATCACCGTGGCACGTATCGCTTGCCGGATGGTCAGCCAACGGTGACACCAGAACATGTCGAGGAGGCCCGGACCATCGCGCGTGAGGTCCACATTCCACAAGATCATGTTTATCTGCACCCGATCATTCGGAATTATTGGCTCGATGGTCTTGAACACTCGACCACACCCGTCGGGCTTTTTGGAAAAACCGTGGAGGCGGATTTCCACATCGTCCATGGCATCGGCACGCGCATTCAGAACAGCATCAAGCTCGTTCGCGAGATGCCGTTAGAAGTCGATGACATTGTTTTCTCTCCCATCGCTACCGCCCAGATGGCACTGGATCGCGAGCAGCGTGAGCGCGGGGCGCTCGTCATCGACATCGGTGGCGGCACCACGGATTACGCACTTTATTTAAATGGAGCCATTGCGGCTTCGGGCTGCATCCCAGTGGGTGGTGATCATGTCACCAATGATATTCACCTCGTCACCGGGCTGCCATTTTCCACGGCGGATCGCTTGAAAATCATGGCGGGAGATGTCTCGGCAGATCCGGCGCGCTCTGTCGGCTCCGCCAAACTCACGGATGATCGTGGTTTCGCAGACATCGAAGTCAGCCGCGGAATGTTGAACGAAGTGATCCGCCAGCGCCTAGAAGAAACGATGCGATTAGTGCTTCAGCGGTTACCTGCTGGAGCGATGGAGGCCGTCGGTGCGGGAGTTTTTCTAACAGGCGGGACCAGTTTGATGCGTGGTTTCAGCGAGCTCGCCTTTAGTGTCTTTGGCCGGGATATTTACCGCCCTGATCCACCGGAAGCCAGCGGCGTGCAAGCGAATTTCAAAGATCCTCACTACGCCACGGCCATCGGCTTGATCCGCTACGCGCAAATCCTAGAAACCGAGCGAGCCTCTCCACCCGGCTTGTTTGGCAAAATCGGCAACCTTTTTTGGCCATTCGGAAAATAGCCACCGATCATCCACTCTTACTCAAAATTTATGATCGCCTATAACCGTAACCCACAACAAACGATCGCCAGTTCCGCCGTAAAAATCGTAGGTCTTGGCGGTGCCGGGACGAACATGTTAGGGAGAATCGCTCTCGATGGCATGGATGGCGCAGAACTACTCGCCATCAATACCGATGTCCGCACGCTCGGCGGTTGCCTCACTGAGGAAAAAATCCAGCTTGGCGTGAATCTCACCAAAGGCCTTGGCTCCGGCGGAGATCCAGAGCTGGGACGGCAAGCGATGCTGGAGTCCGAGGAGCAAGTGCGCGCCGCGATCCAAGGGAGTAAAATTGTTTTCCTGTGTGCAGGCCTCGGCGGTGGCACGGGCTCCGGTGCTGCGCCTATTATTACCCGTATCGCTCGCGAAGAAGGTTGTTTCGTGGTTGTTTTCGCGACGATGCCATTTGCCTTTGAAGGCAGACGTCGGCGAGAACAGGCCGAGGCCGCGCTCAATGAACTGGCTGTTTTATCAAACGCGCTTGTCACCTTTGATAACAACCGGATGGGCGAACTCGTCGTCGCCCAGCAAGGCGTGCATGAAGCCTTCGCCGCTGCCGACCACATGATTTGTGAATCCATTAAAGCGGTGATCCGGCTCGTCGTTCGTCCCGGCCTGATCAATGTCGGCCTTGATGATCTGATGAGTGCGCTACGGACGAATCGCTCGCGCTGCCTCTTCGGTTCTGGCATCGCAGATGGCGTGGACCGGGCGACTCGTGCTTTGCAGAACGCCCTTAATAGTCCGTTGTTAGACCAAGGTGCCTTGCTCAAAGATGCCCAAACCGTGCTCGTGCATCTTTCCGGTGGCGAAGATCTCACCCTTTTTGAAATCGAGCTGTTGATGCAAGGTCTGCAAAAATTTGTCCCGGAAAAAGCGCATGTTCTATTCGGCGCCGCGGTCGATCCCACGATGGGGAACTCCCTTTCTATCACCTTGATCAGTGCCTTGCCTGAGGATTCCCTGTCGATGGCTCCACGGGATGCCATCCACCACCCGCAGGCAGAGGAGGTTCCAACGCGCGAGCCAAGCCAAGAATTTTCTCCCAAGCCCGTGTTCAGCATGGAGCCATTGATTCCCAGGCGAGAACCAGAGCCTGTTCCTCTCTCGCCGACCAGCGAGCCGCCCCGTGCCATTTCAGCAGAGGATACTCTTCCATTTGCCGAGCAGGAAATTCTCCCGGAACATGAGGCGATTCCCATTCCTGAGCCCAAGCCCACTCCTACTTCCCTAACGGCGGAGTTCTTCATCGTGCCGAGTCGTGATGATTCTACCGAGGCAGAACCCGTGACCGAAGATGATGAAATTTTTGAGGCAGATCCTGAGGAGAATGATCAGGATCTTGAGCCTGAAAGCCCACTCGAGCTAGAGCCTGCGGCACCCAGCTTCGCTCCTGGCCCGCGAAATAAACCATCCCTTACCGCTCCATGGGGCAGGCCGATCGATCAAGACACGCCGACCGAAATGTCGGCCATCGAGTTTTTATCTGAAGATACCGATCCATCTGAGGCGAGCGCTTCAGCGCCACCGCTTGATCTCGAACTGCCCAAGCTCAAGCTCGGCATCAAGCCAACGACTCC
>JANORE010000432.1:0-3477 GCA_031415155.1 Akkermansiaceae bacterium
AAATGGAACATGGTCCGCATCACGTCACGGTCCTTGTTGGGGCCGGTGCGGGTGATGCGGATCGGCGCCTGATAGACCAGATCCGGTGTCAGCATGGCCACCCAGTCATCGAAACTAGTGATTTTGCTACGACCACCTGCTTGCCATTCACACGTAATACCTGGCTTCACGCTCAACCGACGGCGATGAGAGAGTTTGCTAAATGCCTCAACTTCATAGAGAGGGAGTGGTCGCGGACCTACCAAACTCATGTCACCAAACACGACATTCAGCAATTGAGGTAATTCATCAATACTGAGCTTCCTCAATAATGCACCAAATGGGAAAATGCGTGGATCTTTTTCTAATTTGAAAACCGGTCCATCCATTTGATTGCCGTGATCTTCCTTGATTTTTTCTAGCAGTTCTTCTGCATTGGCAACCATCGTGCGGAATTTCCACATCTTAAAAGGTTGGCCATAGAGGCCCGCTCGCATCTGACAAAAGAAGATCGGTGCGCCGGGGCTTCTTATACGAATGCCAATCGCCGCGAAAATCCAGAGCGGAGATGTGCCGATGATCGCTAAGATGGCACCTACTCGATCTATCACATTTTTACAAAGAAGTTCCCATGATAGCTCAGGTGTGGATCGTAGAACTAGCATCGGCTTATTACCCACAGCATCGAAAACAGGACGAGCGATTTGCGAACGAATAAAAGATGCGGCGATCCACGCTTCCACGCCTTGGAGTTCGCAGGCTTCTACCGCTTGGGCGATTTTTTCGAACTCCGTGTTTTTTGCTGCAAAAACGACACGAGATACGGCATCGCGTTTCAGCAAATCAAAAAGCTCTTCCACATCGCGAGTTTTGAGATCGAAGTGATCGACTACTTTCCACGCGGCGGTGACTTCAGGATCTAATTCCTCATAGAGTTGAAACATTTCATTTCCGGTTCCAGCGATAATGACCCGTTCTTTAAATGCGTCGTTGAACATCTGCTGTTTCAAGAAATTGACGGCAAATCGGTCACGACAAAAAAGTAAGATGAAAATCAAAGGGATTCCCAATGCGACGACAAGGCGGCGGGCATCGAATTGCTTGGCAAAAAGCGCATACATCCCCAGCACGAGGGTGATGACAAGCAAGGCTTGAAAAAGCTGCGTCGCGGCTTTGGCGGCATTTTTTTGCCGAAGCCGACTGTAAAATCTAAAATGCTCAAGCACGAGCGGAGTGAAGGGAACTGCGATGTAAAGCACCCAGTTCATGGATGCCGTGATCGACTCGTCAATCATCGGTAAATTAAATACTTGCCGGATTTGCGTGCTGATATTTCCACCTAGCCAAAAAGCCAGCCAGACAAGTAATGCATCCGTGAGCTGGAAAGCTTGGATTTTAAAGGATTCGTTGCGGCTGAGAGTCATGAGTCAGAGGGAGCGTGAATATTTACCCATCAAAAGTCGATGCTTTGCATGATCCATTGTGAAAAAGCTCGATGAAGCGGTGATGCTTCACTCAAAACAGCTCAATGCCCGCCAAGTCGCGGTCTTTTCTAGCCGATTCTAGGTAGGATTCATCCATCGCAATGGCTTGTTGCAGATGATTCTTTGCCCGCGGCCCTTCCCCAAGCGTCCACAGATAGCAGGCCAGATTATAATGGAAAATCGCCATTTCGAACAAGGTCTTCGGACCGCGTAGTAATTGATTGCACGCGGCCAAGGTATCGCCCGTTTCATGTAGGCAATAAGCAGCTCTCAGAAAAAACTGCGGCTCATTTTCTGCTTTGAGACACAATAACCGAGCCGTTTCTGAGGCGAAATTCCATTCCTCGCGCTCCATCTGCGCGGCCAATTTCAATTCCAAAGGCAAGCGCAACCGCTGCACCTCAGGCGAAAGTGCTTGCAGCTCATGAAGCGCCTCATCCGGTAATCCCAATTCTAGCCATCCAGCCGCTGCGCGTAACGTTTTTGTCACCAACATCCTCGCTACATTAAAGGAACTCGAAGGCACTGGCAAACATTCAGCGGTAGAAATCGCGAGCGCAGGCAGCAGGATATTTTCCGGTAAATGAAGCCTCACCATTTCAGCCCGATGCCCATGCCGAAGAGATTTTCGCCAGCGGTGTCGTCGTCGCTGTGGGTGAAGGCGTAATTTGCCTTGAGTAAAATGTGCGAATGGATCCGCCAGCCCGCTGCGAGCTCGGCCCGCCAGACATCCGGCGTCCATGGGATGGAATCGCCCGTGGCCGTGGTGATTTCGTTGCTCAGTAATTGCCCCAAGCGTCCAGCGATCCAGACGCCCGGTGCAGCCTTGTAACGAGTGCCGAGAAACCAGCCGAGTGTGCGAAGGTCTCCGGCTTCGAGGGTCTCGTATTCCGTGCCGATAATTTCGCCCGTGACGATCCAGTCTCGGTGCGCCCAGCGAGCATCCAGGCCGAGGGTGGTTTGCGCGAGGTCGCCGCGATCTGTGCCTGCGGGTAAGAGCGCTTCCGCATCTTCGGCGAGGTAGGAACCATAGCTTGCCGAAGCACCGAAAGCCCATGCTGCATCGGGCCGGAAACCGACTCGCCCGGTGAAGGTGGGCGCGGAGAAATCTCCGGCATCACTCTCCCATTCGTCCGAGTGCGAGGACAACCCGGAGCTTTTCACCTCCGCCGCGTAGTCGAAACGCTCGATGCTACCGGAAACAGATGCGCCCGTGGCATAACTCGGCCCCCATAATTGCGAGGCCCAGCCTTGCTTGGAGAGTTGGGAAAATGGCGGTGTAGTGCCATTTGCGCGTGCCGCGATGGCAGGGCGAGTCAGCGCAGCAGGCAGGTAATTTTGCACGCCGATACCCTGGCCATAAGACAGCGGCACGAGTAAAAATGGATCGTCATAGAAATCATGCTGGCTCACCCAAGCGCCGAAAACTGTGGCAAATTTCCCGACTTGGAACACCAGCCGCTCATCGCTCAGTGGCCGCACGCGCAGGAAAATTTCATCCAACCGCGCTTGACCATCCGGTTCATTTCCTGCGTCGAATCCACGGTCCCAGCGGGCTGTGGCATTAAAGAAGAATTGCTCCCCAGCCGCCGCGTCCAGTGCGAGTGAAAACCGTGGTGCGAGAAATGAATCGTCTGGCGTATCGACCAATCCCGATCTGGGCGCGTCCCCGGACCAGAGGATCGTTTCCAAAGATGGCCGCAACGCGCCCCGCCAATAATCATCCGCAGATGAGAATTGAAACCCGTCTTGAGCGAGCAAAGAGCCACTAAGCATCAGAAAAAGGAGGGGATGAAGATTCATTCGGTGAAGTTCACGAATTTTTGAGACGTCGTTACGAGAAATCCTCATCATTTCACCGGGCTGGCGGCGGACCGGGAATGAAAGCGTCTACCGTGGATTTCCCCTTCCCCACTTTCACCCGCGTATGCCACTGAGTTTTTTCATCGAGCTGCACTCTTAATACCCAATCACCAGCGGGTAAGTGATTCAGAGAAAAACTGCCATCTGTGGT
>JANORE010000433.1:0-2772 GCA_031415155.1 Akkermansiaceae bacterium
CGAAAAGCCGCCAAGGCAGAATTTGAAGCGAAAGCGCTCGAAGTTTGATGCTTCTGGCCCAACAAAGTTTGCCGAACGATGATTGATGGTCGGTGAAAAGCCAGTAGAGTGCGGGTGATGAACGAAACGAAACAAAGCAAAAACCGTCGTGCCCAGCGGTTTCAGTGGCTGGGAGCGGCGGTGCTTCTGCTCGTTTGTGGTGGTATCGGATTATGTTTCACGAGTTTTCCAGGGAAAGTGAAACGCGGTTTAAAGGATGTTTTCGGAACGAAATCCGTGATCGTGGCCGCTGATGAGAGCGCCATTTACCGCAAGGCGGAGATCAAGGTCCGTGCTGAAATAGAAACGAAATACCAACGCGACATCGCGGAGTTAAAAAAATCTTTGGAAGAGGCGGAGCGACGAATTGCGGAAAAACCTGAAACTAAAAAAGCAGTTCCAGAGGGAGAACTCGGCTCCGTCACGGATGTGCGAGAACTGCGTTCTGGCATCCCATTTAAGAGCGAAGTGAAAATGGAGAAAGGCGGCGTCGCTTCGAGAGAACGTGAGAATGACACCAGCTACACCGCGACTTATCAGCTCTCACTACGCATCCCGGTCGCCGCAAAAACGATGCTCGAACTGGAAACTTCCAGCCCAGATCTCTCGAAAATATTACCCGGTTTGCCTGCTCTGATTGAAAAAGCCGAGGTCTCTCAGTGGTTCACCAAACTCTACGAAAATAAAGCGAGCCGCGTGCGCTCCGATGCGACTTCTCTCAACGAACTTCTGACGAAGCACAACGTCTACGATTGCGAAACGATCCTGCATCTCAGGGCGGCGAATGGCCGGAAGGTGTTTTTCCTCCAAGCAGAAATGGACGTGGTCTCGGATGGCTCGGACGGCGATCGCTTGGCGACGATGCCAGATGAAATCGTCGATTCGCCGCATTACCAACCTTTCACCAGTTATGGTTGGGCGAAGAAAACACCGACGCCGAATCCAATGATCGCTGGGTTTGAGCGTCGGATCACCGCCGCCAATAAAGAACTTGCCGCGAGCTCGACGAAAACGGCTCGTAAGACTTGGTTGCGCGAGAGGATTCAGTATCTCAAACGCGGAATCGAGGATCTGAAGAACCGCAGTTTCCTCATCGCTGACTACGATCCATTCATTGTCATCCCGGTAGATATTTTAGGTTCTAACGATTCATTTTCCCCAAATGTCGGCGACTATGCTGTCGTCGTTTATGAGAAAAAAATTTATCCCGCCATTGTCGGTGATGGTGGTCCGACATTCAAAGTGGGCGAAGCCTCGCTTCGTCTGGCCCGCGAATTGAACTCAAAGGCGAATTCTTACAATCGTCCGGTGTCCGATTTAAAAGTAAGCTATCTGGTCTTCCCAGGTAGCCGTGAGGCGGAGCGGGCCGCACCGGATTACGAAAAATGGCGGCAGCGTTGTCATGAGCTTCTAGGAGAAATCGGAGGTATCGGCCTAGGCTACCAGCTTCACCCGTGGCAAGATCTTTTACCGAAACCGCCAGCAATTATTCCGGCGAGTCCCACACTACCGCCAGGAATACAGCCTGTATCCGGCCCCGCCACCCCACAAAAACCTGTGTCCACCATCTCGCTCACTCCTCAGACTCCAGCATCTGGCGGACCCGCTCCCGCGAAAGAAACCGAATAATTTTTAATAATAGCAGCAGGCAAATCAATGTCGCGCCTAACTCTAACACCGGAGTCGAGCCGCGTGGCCGCTCGCCATTGAAAAATTTCAGCAAGCTCGGCAGATTTCCCAAGCCGCGTGCTCCGCCAAGCAAGGCCAAAACTCCCACGCCGATAAAACCATGCCGCTCCATCTTGATCGAAAAAATCCCACAAATCAGAATCCCCCCACCCAGCGTGAGTGCGCCCTGAAGAAAACCGATGGAGTGCGGTCTTTCTAACACGTAAAGCCCAGCGATGCCCATCGCCAAAACCAGTAGACCGCTGAGGAAAATGTAAAATCTCACGCCCAGAGTGTGACATCGGAATGATTCTGCCGCAAAGCGGTAAACTCGCTGATGAGAAGAACACGCATATCTCGCTGGCTATTTCAAGGTGGCCTGTCTAGGGAATTCCAGTGCAAGCAATGTCCGAACTGCAAAAAAAGCCAAGGGTGACTTTTGCATGGATTTGGATCGTATTTTTCCTGCACGGGATGACGCCAGGATTCTGGTTACCAGCACTGACGAATCTTTTAAGAGCTGAAGGATTGAGTGACTGGGTCGCAATTGCTTTTATCGTCCCTCCTGTTTGTTCGCTGGTTTCTCCATTGATCGGCGGTGCACTTGCGGACCAACGGGTGGCGGCGAATCGGCTTTTTGTCGTATCTTCGCTGTTAGGAGCGATCGCGATTTTTACGGCGTTCGCCGTGCTGGATGCTGGCTGGAATCCTTGGTGGTTTATTGGGTTACTCGGAGTGTATTCGATTTTATCGGGACCGAGTTGGGGATTATTGGCGACCATTTCTCTCACTCATTTAGCGCGGGGTGAACGTCAGTTTCCGCTCGTGAGATTGGGAGCTACGCTTGGGTGGATGGCGGCGGGATTGATGACCAGTCATGTGTTGTATGCGGATACCAGTCCGGTCGTGGGATACGCTGCGGGAGGCACTCGGCTGTTAGGTGGCTTACTGGCATGGATGCTGCCTCACACTCCGCCGCTGGGAGTGGGAAATACTTGGCAAAGCAGGCTCGGACTGGACGCATTTTCCCTGATGAAGGAGCGGGATCACTTTGTCTTTTTCGTA
>JANORE010000434.1:0-1547 GCA_031415155.1 Akkermansiaceae bacterium
ACCTTCCTGAATCGCTCAACGTCTCTCAAGTGCTAGCACATCGCCCCGAAATTTGCTTCGGAGCTTCTGGAGTCGCACTTGAGAACATTCACCCCGTCCGCGAATGGAATATCGGCAGTGTGGACCTTGTTTTCGACGTGACTGAGTTCAAGGCGAACAACGGAGAAAAACTCTTCGTCTACAAAGCTCCTTGGATCAATGGCTTCAATAAACTCAGCCTACGCGAGGGGATCGATGGATTGAATTGGTTAGATGACAATCGCCAGTTCCGGCTCAACGCGGTGAAGAAGCGCTTTAAGCCACGCTTCGCCCGCGTGATCATGTGTACGATCTATTCGGCGAAAAATGAGGAGGAAGCTTGGCTACGAGTCACTCAAAAAGTGCTGAAAGATGTCTCGCTGCGAGAGATGAAGTGACGCGTACTTCATCCATGGATTGACCCATCCTTGATGATGAGTGTGCGATCACCGACTTTTGCTAGATTTTGATCATGAGTGACAACGACGAGGGTGACGCGATGCTCCGTCGCGAGATCGAGTAAAATTTTCATGATTTCAGTGCTGTTATTCGAATCGAGATTTCCAGTCGGTTCGTCAGCGAAAAGGACTTTCGGCTCGTTGACGATGGCGCGGGCAATCGCCACACGTTGCTGCTCGCCGCCGGAAAGCTCGGACGGAAGATGATCCATTCGGTCACTGAGGCCGACTCGATCCAGTGCCTTGAGAGCGAGATCCGTCGTATTTTTTCCTGAAATCGCACCTGGGATGGCGACATTTTCCAATGCGGTGAGTTCTGGCAAGAGATGATAATTTTGAAAAACGTAACCCATCCGCTGATTCCGAAATCGAGCCTGCTCGCGGCGACTGAGCGAGTAAAGATCGGTGCCGTCGATGCGGACACTTCCTTTTTCGGGATGCTCCAGCCCGGCAAGCGTGTAGAGCAAGGTCGTCTTGCCGGCACCACTCGGGCCACACAGAAAAATCCGCTCACCTCGGTGGATTTTAAGATCGATTCCGTGCAAAACTTCGATGGATTTCCGCCCAATCCGATAGCTGCGATGTAGGTCTATCGTTTCAATCATCACTTCGTCCATGCCGCAGATTGTGCGATGGAGCTACGGCGTGCAAACTTGATTTTTCACCACCGTGCTCCTCGTTTTGCTTGAATGAGGCGATACGATTTTTAATCAATGTGCGATGTGACTCGTATCCAAGACGCGCGCAACGTGAATCTGAGTGGGCCACTCTGGACCTCTTCTGCCGCGCCGACGCGGACCTTGGCTTTCCCGCCTGAGTCTGGGTATTTAAGGAAATTGCGAAATTTCATGCCTTTCTTGCCATGAGAAGGTAACGGCGTATGGTCGCCGGGGAGCCGAGTATGACACCGTTTTTGAGGAAAATTTTAGGAATGAATTGGGTGCTCATCCTCGTGATGTATGGCCTCTTAATTTTCGGGGTATTCATGATTGAGAGTGCGGCGAGACATGTGGAGGTGAGGGGGGTCTCGTCTGATGCGGTGGGTGTTTATTTCGCCTCGAAGCAGAAGAC
>JANORE010000435.1:0-10338 GCA_031415155.1 Akkermansiaceae bacterium
GAATGTCCTCAAAAAATATAAAATTCAGGGGTTTTATTTTGAAAAAGCTCGCAGATCATTCAGTGGTTTGTACTAATTCAAACTGATCTAAAGGTCAGTGAAATCTATCGGTTTCTGTTCTATTAGAACGTGTCCCTCGTCCTCTAACGATTCTTCCGTAGGCGGAAACTTTTCCATGACAGATTCTGGTGAACGCCCGTTATTTTCCAGTAAAATGAAAACTTCGTTTTGCACGGTTTCTATCTCACTGAGTGGAATGTTTGGATCTTTGACGATGAAGATTTCACTGGTTTTACGATGTTCGTAAACGCGCAGAATCCCTGTCGGAGTGCGTTGGCAATCCGTCTCGCGGAGAAGTTTCTGGCGCTCTAGCATCACGGCGAGAATAAAGCGGGCGTTTTCGGTGTGATCTTCGTCTTCTTCGACGAGGCGCTGAAGAATTTCTTCTGCACTGAGTTTTTCAGCGGCCTTGCTGACATCATTTCCAATTGGGGCCGAGAAAACCGTGCGCCAGAAGGAAAATGGAGTGGTCCCAGTTTCTTGTTGGGCCTTCCAGCCATCGTTGCAATAATCGCGGCGTAGATACCCACTGGACTCGGGGTCTGGGAAAAGTGCCGTGATGATGGCTTCGCCATCGGTGAAAACGTGTTGAGTGGTAGCGCATTCGCGGCCACGGGAGCGGACATGCCAAGATTCAGCGATTGCCATGAGTGTCGTTTTAAAATGAGTCGTTACCGGGGATGAATCGGCGGAGGATGAAGTAAATAGGTAGGCCAGTGACCCGGCGGCGGAAAAGATAGAGGCCGACGAGAGCAAAACCAAGATTGGGCAACCATGCGGCATACAAGGGGCGTAGAATGCCCGATTCACCCAGTGCCAACGAGATATTACTGACTAACAGCATGAGTGCGGAAAGAACGACGGCGAGGAAAACTCCGCCGCCCGCGCCTCGCCGCGAAAAGTGAATTCCCAGGGGTGTGGCTAACAGAATCGTGACGATGCAGGTAAATGGTAAAGCGAGGCGGTAATGCCACTGGGTGAGATAGGGTGCGGGATCCGCGAAGTTGTTGCTTCTGTCGTTAGCCCTTAGCCAACTGCTGAGGTCTGGAATACCGAGGTACTTGGCTCGTAGACCTGGCTTGATGAGTTGCCATGGAGTTTCTGACCAACTATCAATAACGAGCGGTTCTGAGAGGTTTTCAAAACGAGGTGGCTCATGGGGTTGGAAATGAGCGATGACGGGTTGCTCGAAGGTCCAGTGACGATTTTCACGATTCCAGAAAGCCCGTTTGGCAGATAGACGACTTTCCAAAGTCTGATCGGCACGAGTGGTGGTCACTTCGACATTTTCGAGGGGTTTCCCTTTTTGGTAATCTTGAGGAAATACCCCGATTTCCCAGAGACGCCGACTTTCAGGATTCCGATAAAGCACATTCGAGGCTTCGCTTGCTTTTTTTCCATTGGCTTCAGCGAGGATGTCCTTGACCGAACCCTCCGCGATGGGTGCCCAGTGGTAATTTAATCCCAGGGTCAAGAGCGTGGAAAATATGCCTACCAAGATGAGCGGTAAAGTGATCCGTATCACGCTGCGTCCCGACTGAATCATGGCGATGATTTCCCGACTTCCTGAGAGTTTCCCCAGTGAATACAGCAGGGCGAGAAGCAAGCTGTAAGGAAGCAGTAAGAGCAAAACAGCGGGTGCCCGAGTGATGTAAAAAAGGCAGATCGTTCTCAGAACATTTCCGGAGTCTCGGAAATCTCCGATATGGTCCGCTAGGTCCATCAGCAGCCAGATCAGGATCAAGGCCGCCAAGCAGATTCCAAAAATACCTGTGAATTGACGGGCGATGTAGCGATCCAAGCGGCTGCTCAACCCATAAAATAAACTGCCCAAAGCTGGTAAAAAACAAAGCGCGCCTAGGACCATTGGCCGCAAGTGGTGAGTGGGGGTATCAGAATCGGGGAAGCCGATAAGTTGTTGTTTGACGGATTCGACTTCAACCGGAATCAACAAGGCACACAGCATGGCTCCCAACACGGTAAGCGTAATAGGTAGCAGAAAACGCAAAAACAGACCGCGAGAAGAATTCATGGGTAGGACGTCCAGACACTGAAGCTGACGGGGGAGAGGTGTCGAGGTCTTATCTCGACGGATGGCATTCACCGTGGCTTTGATTTTACCACCCGTGAAAGACTCAGTGTCAAAATTTCTTGCCATCCCCAGCGTAATTCGCTAATCCGCAGACGCTATGAAAAACAAATACGCTACCCTATTATCCTCCCTCGCTCTGGCCAGCACGGCTCCCGGCAAAACCATTCCGAACCACGCAATCGCGGATCTCGTGCTCGGTCAGCCGGGCTTCGTCACTGAAGCAAATTTACCGGTCAGTTCGATTGCTTTGAATAATCCCTCGGCAGTTGTCGTGGATCCTGTCAGTGGAAAGGTGTTCGTCGCTGATGGAGATAATAACCGTGTTTTGCGTTATCCAAATGTGAGTTCACTTGCAAATAATGCTGCCGCTGAGGCAGTTTTCGGCCAAGCTCGTTTCAGCACAGACGACGCAAATAGTCCTACCGTGGAACTGGGAATGAATGATCCATCAGGTCTATTTCTCGACCGCATCGGGAGACTTTGGGTCGCTGATACAGGTAACAGAAGAGTTATTATGTTTGATGCGGCTGTTTTTCGGACAGTTCAGCCTTTTCCAGATAAAGTTTTCGGGCAGGCAACTTTTCTCACGAATGCATCTAGTCTTGGTTCAAATGGGATGAGTTCTCCCAATGGGGTTTGGGTGGATGCAAATGATACGCTGTGGGTCGCAGATCGTGGTAATAGCCGGGTACTGAGATTCGATACGGTGAGCGACAATGCATTCCAAAACTCATCTGCAGATGCGGTTCTCGGTCAGCCGAACTTTGTCACAGGTGCATCAAGCGCAGGTGCTGCGGGTCTTTCTTTCCCCACTAGCGTCGCAGTATCGGGAGGCGGTGAGCTTTTTGTAGCAGACTCTAACAACAACCGAGTCTTGCGCTACGACAATGCGAATACTCTCGCCAATGGTGCGAACGCAAGTGGAGTGCTAGGCCAGCTCAACTTCGTGGGGATTGCATCTGGCCTCAGTGCGACCCAAATGGATGACCCCAGAGGAGTCACCATCACTCCGGATGACGCACTGTGGGTGAGTGATGATGATAGTAATCGCTTGATTCGCTTCGACGGAGCATCCACCAAGGCGAACGGTGCCGCAGCCAATGGCGTTGTCGGTCAGCCAAACTTCACGACTGGAACGACTGCCACCACGGACCGAGGACTGGATGGGTCGATCGGTCACCCATTTGTGGATGGTGCTGGGAGTTTGTGGATTTCCGAGGACGACAATGACCGAGTCGTCCGCTTCCCAGCGGATGAAACCAAGCCACTTCTCGTGGTAACCACCACGGTGCCTCGGGAAACGAAGAAGAAGAAATTCACCATCGACGGCACAGCGAGCGATCAGTTCGGCATTTCGCTGGTGCAATTCCGTGTCGGCACAGGTCCGTTGCAGGCGGCAGTCGGCACCACAGCGTGGCAGATCAAGCCCGCGCTGAAAAAAGGAAGAAACACGATCACCATCTTTGCTACGGATTCCGTCGGCAATGTGAGCGTGGATAAGATCATCAAGATCAGACGCAATTAAGGAATGTGGCGGCGGTTTCCAACCGCCAAGCCCATTGAAAAAATCAAACGGCTGGGCGGCAGGAAACCGCCGCCCAGCCGAGTTCAACCTGCCTTCACCATGAAAACTGCATCCATCCTCTCCAGCTTATTATCCCTCGTTCTGGCCAGCCACGCCGCCGGAAAAACTATCCCAAATGGTGCGGCGGCCGACCTCGTCCTCGGCCAACCGAATTTCACGAGCAATGCCGAGCCGAATCCACCGACTGCGGCTTCGTATTACGATTCTTCCGCCGTTGTTGTCGATCCGGTGAGCCGCAAGGTTTTCGTGGCAGATACCAGCAATAACCGAGTTCTTCGCTACACGAGTGCCGATTCTCTGGTGAATGGAGCACCCGCCGAGGTGGTTTTCGGACAAAATCTTCCCACCACGAGGGTGGTCGGTTCTGGGCATGTAGGGATGAATGTCCCGATAGGTCTTTGCTTGGATCGCCTTGGCCGGTTGTGGGTTGCCGATTTAGGAAACCACCGGGTTCTCATGTTTGACGCCGGGAGCTTGCGGAGTTCTGGTGCTGCTGCTGACCGCGTCTATGGTCAAATCAATTTCACCAATACCACTTTAGGCACCGCGGCAAATCGGATGAATTTCCCTAGCGATCTCTTCGTGGATAGCACGGACCGATTGTGGGTAGCGGATTCGCTCAACAACCGGATTTTACGCTTCGATGACATCTCCAACAAGCCAAGTGGAGCCAATGCGGATGGGGTGCTGGGCCAAATCAATTTTACCAATATCGCTGCTGGTACGGGAGCCGCCGGCTTGAATTACCCACGCGGCGTCACTGTTTCTGCCGGAGGAGAACTCTTCGTTTCTTGCACTTCGCAAAACCGCGTGCTGCGTTTCAACGATGCGGCGACTCTTACCAATGGAGCAGCCGCCAGTGCCGTTCTCGGGCAACCCGACTTTGCCACGGTGGCTCCCGATGTTAGCGCAGTGAAAATGAACGTCCCGTATGGCTCGACGTTGACGGCGGATGACTCGCTATGGGTTTGCGATGGATTTAATAGACGCATGCTTCGGTTCGACAATGCCTCGACCAAGGCGAATGGTGCCGCCGCAGACGGCGTGGTGGGGCAGCCGGATTTCGTCACCTCATCCGCAGGCCTGAGTGACCGGAAATTAGCGAGCGCTTTCATTAAGCCATTTATCGATACCAAAGGAGACCTCTGGGTGCCTGATTCTAATAACAACCGCATCCTACGCTTCCCCGCCGATGTGACGGCGCCACTCCTCGCCGTGACGGGCATCGTGCCCAAGTCCACGAAGAAAAAGAAAATCACCATCAATGGTACCGCTAGCGATCAATATGGCGTCTCGCGGGTCCAATTCCAAGTCGGCAAAGGTGCTCTCCAAACTGCTGCAGGCACGACAACGTGGCAGATCATTCCGAAGCTCAAAAAAGGGAGAAACACGATCTCGATCATCGCCACCGACACCGTCGGTAATCTGAGCGTGAAGAAAGTCATCAAGATCAAGCGGAAGTAAGGAATGTGGCGGCGGTTTCCAACCGCCCAACCGAATTCAACCCTCATTCACCATGAAAACTACATCTATCCTCTCCAGCTTATTCTCTCTCGTTCTGGCCAACCACGCCGCCGGAAAAACCATCCCGAATGACGCGGCAGCGGATCTCGTCCTTGGGCAGGTGAATTTCACGAGCAGTGACCAGCCGGATCCACCGAGCGCGGCTTCGCATGACGATCCTACCGCCGTGATTGTCGATCCGGTGAGCCGCAAGGTTTTCGTCGCAGATTCCAAAAACAAACGAGTTCTTCGATACGCGAGTGCCGATTCTCTGGTGAATGGAGCGCCCGCCGAGGTGGTTTTCGGACAAAATCTTCCCACCACGAGGGTGGCCGGTTCTGGGCATGTAGGGATGAATTTCCCGGTGAGTCTTTGCTTGGATCGCCTAGGCCGGTTGTGGGTTGCCGATTTAGGAAATAATCGGGTCCTGATGTTTGACGCTGGGAGTTCGCGCAGTTCTGCCGCTGCTGCTGACCGAGTCTATGGTCAAATCAATTTCACCAATACCACTTCAGGCACAGCGGCAAATCGAATGAATTCCCCCAGTGATCTCTTCGTGGATAGCACCGACCGACTGTGGGTAGCGGATGCTTCCAATAACCGGATTTTACGTTTTGATGACATCACCAACAAGCCAAGCGGAGCCAATGCGGACGGGGTGCTGGGCCAAATCAATTTTACCAATACTGCTGCAGGTACGGGAGCCGCTGGGCTGGATTACCCAAACGGCGTCACCGTTTCTGCTGGAGGAGAGCTCTTTGTTTGCTGCCCTTTTCAACATCGCGTGCTGCGTTTCAACGATGCGGCGACTCTTACCAATGGTGCAGCCGCCAGTGCTGTTCTAGGTCAGCCTGACTTTGCCACCACGACTCCCGGTGTTAGTGCGGTGAAAATGAGCGGCTCGTATGGCTCGGCATTAACGGCGGATGACTCGCTGTGGGTTGGTGAGCGCTTTAACAGCCGCATGCTTCGGTTCGACAATGCATCGACCAAGGCGAATGGTGCGGCCGCAGACGGCGTGGTGGGGCAACCGGACTTCGTCACCTCATCCGGAGGCCTGAGTGAACGGAAATTAAATGGCGCTTTCATTAAGCCATTTATCGATACCAAGGGAGACCTCTGGGTTCCTGATGCCAATAACAACCGCATCCTACGCTTCCCCGCCGATGTGACGGCGCCTCTCCTCGCCGTGACGGGCACCATACCCAAGTCCACGAAGAAAAAGAAAATCACCATCAACGGCACCGCCAGCGATCAATATGGTGTCTCGCGGGTCCAATTCCAAGTCGGCAAAGGTGCTCTCCAAACTGCCGTGGGCACGACAACATGGCAGATCATTCCGAAGCTCAAAAAAGGAAAAAACAAGATCTCGATCATCGCCACCGACTCCGTCGGAAATGTGAGCGTGAAGAAAGTCATCAAGATCAAGCGAAAGTAAGGAGTCGCGACATTCCTTTCAAGATCTTTGACGAAGGAGGCAGAAGTGTCCCTCCTTTTTTATGAAAATTTCAGTATTCTACTTGTCCTTCTCTCACCACCTAGCTAGCAAACTTCCGCCATGCCTATCGCTACTCCTGCTCAATACCGTGCCATGCTCGACGCCGCCCAAAAAGGTGGCTACGCCTACCCAGCCGTCAACGTGACTTCCATCATCACGATCAATGGAGCCCTCCGTGCCTTCGCTGAGTCGAAATCCGATGGAATCATCCAAGTTTCTACAGGCGGCGGCGAGTTCGCATCCGGCACCTTGGTGAAAGAAGCCGCCTTCGGGGCCATCGTTCTCGCAGAAGCGGCTCATCTCCTTGCGGAAAAGCACAACGTTCTCATCGCCCTCCACACCGACCACTGCCATCCCGGTAAGGTTGATAGTTTCCTGCGTCCATTGCTCGAAGCATCTCGCAAGCGCATCGCCGAAGGAAAAGGCCCACTTTTCCAATCTCACATGTTCGACGGCTCTGAACTACCACTTGCCGAGAATATTAAAATTTCAAAGGAGCTGCTCAAAGAGTGCGCCGATCTGGGAATCATCCTTGAAGTCGAAGCGGGTGTCGTCGGTGGCGAGGAAGACGGTCACGATACATCTGGCCTGCCTGCCGATAAGCTCTACACCACGCCGGAGGACATGCTCGCCGTTTACGAAGCACTCCAGCCCATCGGACGCTTCCTCTTCGCCGCCACATTCGGCAATGTTCACGGTGCATACAAGCCAGGCGCGGTGAAACTCAAGCCTACCATCCTCCACGACGGACAAAAGGTCGTCACGGATAAACACGGTGATACCGCAGAAATGGATCTAGTCTTCCACGGTGGTTCTGGCTCAGAACTTGCCGACATCCGCGAGACTCTCGACTACGGTGTCGTGAAAATGAACATCGACACTGACACTCAATACGCTTTCACCCGCCCGATCGTCACCCACATCTGCCAAAATCTCGAAGGTGTGCTTAAGATTGATGGTGAAGTCGGCGACAAAAAAGCATACGATCCACGCTCTTATCTTAAGAAAGCGGAGATTGCCACTGCAGATCGCCTCAAGGAGGCCGCCGACGACCTTCGTTCCACAGGTCAAACGATCTTTGGCAAAGTTTAGTGGATTAGACCCACATTCGTCTTCGTCGTTACCGATGATATCGGAATCATCCGAAAATTCAGCGGTAACGACTTGATGAGATTCCGTGGCTGTGCTTTACGACTGGCAGCGCGACGGCGGATTTTGAATGACGACTTGTTAATCAGTGTGGCCAAGGCGTCGGGAGTGGCGGAGGGCATGACTTACATAGGAGTTTACCCCACCACGATGCTTGTGGAGGGAGGCTATCCCAAGGGAGTCAAGCTCGATAAAAAGTCGATGAAACCCTGTGTGCAATGCGCGGTGATCGTATCTTTGGCTTGCTTGATAGGAAATATTATTACAATCCTGCCCGACAAACTATCCCACCTCAGCCTCAAACGACTGATGCCATGCCTCGATCTTTTCATAAATCCCAACTTTATTTACAGATCATCGCAGCAGTTTTCATGGGAATGATTTACCCGCTGGCTGCTGAAGTTTCTTCCGGCGGGACGAGTGGACCCAAGGTGGTGATTTCTACCGGCACTCGCCCGGCTGCACCTGTAAGAACTCCGGGCAATCTCGGTCCTCGCATATCTTACCCATGGAAAACCTACGTGACGTGCACGGTTTTCTGGATCGGTGAAACACCGACAGCGCGTAATCCCACACCCAATAACAAGTCATCCTGGGATCAAGAATGGACGGCGAATTTCGGTGGATACGATGATCCAGAACCAATGAGCCGGATTGCCAATCACTCGACCGGGGAATTCCGCCCGAAGAATTTTGTTCCCAAGTTAAATCCATTTTATGTCGCTCTTCCTTACAATGATGTGGAGGGATACGGGCGGCATAAGGCCGAGGCCTCGCGAGTTATTCCGTGGTTTTCGCGAATGCGGCCACAGCCGGGTGAAACAGTTTGTAAGGGCAGATGGGTGCAGATTTACAATGGCCGCTCGCATTGCTACGCGCAGTGGGAAGATTGCGGACCATGGACGACCGATGACTGGGAATTTGTCTTCGGGACCAAGCCGCCGAAGACGACGCAAAACGGAGCGGCGGGCATCGATCTCTCGCCAGCCATTCGTGACTACCTAAGCCTGACCTCTGGCCGGAAAGTCCACTGGCGTTTTGTCGAGGCCAACGCAGTCCCTCATGGGCCTTGGAAAAAATACGGTCCGCAGGTGGCAGTGCAGCGGAATTTTGCTTCGACAGCTTCGCCCAGTCCTTCACCAGCCGCCGCCAGGGCACCGACCGTCGATGCGGCACAGATGAGGAACATCGCTTACCTGCGGAAAGTCCGAGAAGAGCAATATCAGACTCAGAAAAAAGAAGCCCAACAGCTTCGGCAGAACTAATGAGGCGATCAGAACGGCTGGTCTGGCGCGTTCGTTGGCCATCCTCCAAGCACCCCGGTAACTACTTTGAATTCTATCGTCACTTCTCCACTGCCATCGCCATGGCTGATTCGTATCTCTGAGGTTTTTTCTGAATTTTCTAGCGAAATCATCGATGAACTTGGCGGGGAAGTTTCTAAGAAACTGGGTAGCGAATATTATTTGATCCATGCGAAGAAACCGGATGCGGTGCATGCTTCGAGCTATGTGAGATGGAATCTTCCCGTCGAGCATGCGTGGCCATGCAATCCAGAAAAAATGGACGGCTTTATCGAGAAGGCAGCTCAAGCATTATTTCAGAAATTTGGCAGCCGGTCTCCTCAAGCGATTTTCATCGGGCAGTTAGACCCGAGTGCCACGAACCGTTATTACAAGAGCCTCGCATCGAATCTTCGTGGCCGGACTTTACAACTTTTCCCGCAGAAAATAGCGGCGTTTAGGGAGGTAGAGGCGCAAGACAGCAAGCTTTCCACCTTGTTTTGCCTCGTCGGGAAAGAAGGTCTCTTCTGCGGGATGCAAAGCCCATTGAAATCCAACGGATTTTATCCAGGCGGCACGAAATTCATCAGTCAAAACGCCGCAGATACCATCAGCCGAGCCGGGGCAAAAATTGCGGAGGCGCTGCATTACTTATTACTCCATCGGGCACCGATCCAGAAAGGCGGTCATTGGCTAGAACTCGGAGCCAGTCCAGGCGGTATGACGTCTGAATTACTTAACCGAGGATACAAGGTGACGGCGATTGATCGCGCGGCTCTGGACAAACGGCTAGATCGCGTGCCGGACTTGTTTTTTGCCCTGATGGATGTCGCGGCATTTCAGCCAAATGCGAGCATGAGATACGATGCGATCTTGTCAGACATGAATGGCGATGCGCGTGAGTCGATCAAGCAGGTCAGCCGGTTGTCGAGAAATCTGAAACCGAATGGTCTCGTGATTTTCACCCTGAAAACTCCGGGGGTGACGACCTTCACTGAAATGAATGATCTTTATCATTTCGCGGTAGCGGCTGCGGATGAAGTGAGATTGACCTTATTTGCAAAAACTCATCTCACGTATAATCGGCACGAGCTCACGTTGTTTTTCGAGGCACAATCCAAGCCATAAAATCTATACTGCCGCGCTTCATGTTTTGTGGAAAACGTCG
>JANORE010000436.1:0-1682 GCA_031415155.1 Akkermansiaceae bacterium
ATCGGTCTTGATAAAAATGCCTTTCTCCACTTCTGGGACGCCATCCCTGCCGCACTTGACGGCGGAATCGAAGAAATCCAACGCGAAGGCAAACAAAAGAAGCAGCAGAAAAAAATCAACTCGAAGGACATTCCTGACATCTATCCGATCGGATCGGAAATTGTCATCCAAGTTTCCAAGGGGCCAATCGGCACCAAAGGACCACGCGTCACGACGAATATCTCACTGGCCGGACGCTACCTCGTCCTCATGCCCTTCACCGAACAATTCGGCATCTCTCGTAAGATCGAAGATCCCAAAGAACGCGCTCGCTTACGGAAAATCGTGCAGAAACTTTCTCTTCCCGAAGGCATGGGCATCATCATGCGGACCGTCGCCCAAGGCACTCGTGCTCGGCACTTCGTCCGCGATCTTGCGATGTTGTTAGAGCAATGGAGCGAGATTGAAGCACGTCGTGAAAACAATCCCGCCCCTGCCTGCATCTTTCAAGAACCCGGACTCATTGAGCGCACAGCTCGAGATTTCCTCACCGATGAGATCGACCAAGTCATGTGCGATGATGCCGAGACCACGGAAATGATCCGCGCGATCGCTGGCAAAATTTCCCGCCGTGCCAAACGCCGAGTTCACCATGTCCCCTCCGCGACCTTGCCTATTTTCGACCGTGTCGGCATCCAGAAACAAATCGACGAAGCATTTTCCCGCCAAGTCTGGCTACCTTGCGGCGGCTACATCGTCATTGATGAAACCGAGGCACTCATCGCCATCGACGTCAACACCGGACGTAACCGTGGTTCCAAAGACGTCGATAAAATGATTCTCGAGACCAATGTCGAAGCGGCGAAGGAAGTTGCCCGCCAGCTTCGCCTCCGCAACATCGGTGGGCTTGTCGTGATCGACCTCATCGACATGCGTCATCGTAAGGATCAACAGACCGTTTATAAAGCCATCAAGGATCGTCTCAAGAAAGACAAAGCGAAAACCCAAGTCCTTCAGATTTCTCCGGTCGGTCTGATGGAAATGACTCGTCAACGGCTCAATGAATCACTGCGGGATTCCATGTATGAGCCTTGCCCTTACTGCCAAGGTCGCGCCCGAGTCAAAACTCCGATGACGATGTCTGTCGAGATCCAGCGCCGTCTCAATACCGTGATCCAGAAACATCGCGACTCACTCGGCGACATCATCGTCATCGTAAACTCGGATGTCCTCAACCGCTTCAAAAGCGAGGATTCTAAACTTCTCATGGAACTCGAACGCTCGCACTCAGGCCGCCTGATCTTCCGCTCAGATCCGTCACTCCATCGGGAACGCTTCACGATCATCGACGCCGCAACCGAGAAAACGATCGAGTAACGATAGGACCAAAGAGAATCACATGTTCGATGGGTTTGGGTGACTCCTAAACACGCGGAGGATTTCTGCCATGGGTCGGAGCTTGATACCATGGCAGCTACATACACGAAAAAAGCTGCTCCAGTTTCCTAGAGCAGCTTTGAAATCATTCGTTAGAATGTGAATCGCTTACTTCTTCTTAGCAGCACGCTTCTCCATGATGGCGGCTTGCGCTGCGGCGAGGCGAGCAACCGGCACGCGGTATGGCGAGCAGGAAACGTAGGCGAGTCCGACGTTGTGGCAGAACACCACGGAATCGGGATCGCCACCGTGTTCGCCGCAGATGC
>JANORE010000437.1:0-11682 GCA_031415155.1 Akkermansiaceae bacterium
TTTTCAAAGGCTTAGCTGCCGTGACTTCGGCCTCCACCAAGGCGTCGTTCCTGGGCGGCCTGCCTCTCACGGCTGCATCCGCGTGCCTTCGGGAAATGCTGCGAAACTCTTTAAAATCATGCAAATGGGCGATCGAGTGGAAATTGTTCCGTGAAATGAATCTTGGCCAGCCCGTTTCCCGCAGGCACGCTGCCCCGCAGTGAACGCCCGTGTTTTGATTGATGGCCCCTCGGAGCTTGTCTTCGACTACGCCATCCCGGCTGGCCTCGACGTGCGCCCCGGCTGCCGCGTCCGTGTCCCGCTGCGCCGGAAATCTGCCACTGGCACGGTGCTTTCCATCGGTGAGGCAGAGCAGGCAGATTTCGCCCTGCGGGAGTTAGAATCCCTGATCGATCCCGAGCCGCTCATCACGCCCGTTTTACTTCGCACCGCCGATTGGATCGCACACTACTACGGCTCTAGTATCGAGTCTGTCATCCGCTCCGTCTTGCCGGAAGGCGTCCGCTCGGAGGAAAATTCCGCGAAGACCCGCCGCGTCGCTATTCTGGATGCCGCGCCCGATCCCGAGCTACTCGGCAAGCTAGAAAAACGAGCGCCGCGCCAATTCGCCATCCTCTCTCTGCTCGCTCATGCTCCTGATAGGCGCCTCGCCGTTGCCGATCTAGGCGATGGCAATGCAGCGGCTCTCAAAGCTCTGGAAAAAGCCAATTTCCTCCGGCTCGAAGCCGAAGAAGTGCGGCGCGATCCTGATGCCAACCCTGTCGAGGAAATCCTCGAGTCCAAGCCTCTCCAGCTCAATTCTGGTCAAACCATCGCCCTCGAATCCGTTCTCGCTGCCGTCGCTGATCCCGTCCATTCCAAACCGATCTTGCTCCTCGGCGTCACGGGTTCCGGCAAGACCGAAGTCTATCTGCAAGCCGCCCAACGCGCGCTGGATCTTGGAAAAACGGTACTCGTCCTCGTCCCGGAAATTTCCCTAACCCCACAGACGGTTCGCCGTTTCAAATCCCGCTTCGCCGCGATGCAAGACCAAGTCGCCGTGCTGCACTCGAATCTTTCCCAAGGCGAGCGCTTCGACGAGTGGCACCGCATCCGCAAAGGCATCGCCCGCATCGTCATCGGCGCGCGATCTGCTGTTTTTGCGCCGCTGCCGAATCTGGGCCTGATCCTCGTGGATGAAGAGCACGAGAATACTTACAAGCAGGAAAATGTCCCGCGCTACCATGGACGGGACGTGGCCGTGCTCCGCGCCGCCTTCGAGCCATGCGCCATCGTCCTCGGCTCTGCCACGCCTTCGTTAGAATCATGGAATAATACGCTCACGGATAAATACCAACTGCTCCGTCTGAACGAGCGAGCTGACGGCGCGTCCATGCCCTTGGTCCGCGTCGTCGATATGCGCTTGGAGCAGGCCAAACAAAAAGGCGGCACCGCGATTTTATCCGACAAACTCCGCACCGCGCTTGAACAACGTTTGGAAAAAGGCGAGCAATCCATTCTCTTTCTCAACCGCCGTGGCTTCGCCCGCTCGCTTCAATGCACGGCCTGCGGCCATGTCTGCCAATGCCCGCACTGCGCCGTCGCGCTCACGTATCACCGGACCGATGAGCGACTCGTCTGCCACGTCTGCGGCTACCAATCCATCGTCCCACGCAAGTGCCCGGAGTGCCGCGATCCGGGGATTTTGCTCCAGGGCTACGGCACCCAGAAGGTCGAGGAGGTGATGATGAAAGTTTTCCCGAAAGCGAAATTTGCCCGGATCGATGCGGATGCCATGCGCCGGAAAAACGCCCTGCGCGATACGCTGGCAGCTTTTAAAGCGCACAAGATCGATATTCTAATAGGCACCCAGATGATCGCCAAGGGTCTGCATTTCCCGAATGTCACGCTCGTCGGGATTTTAAATGCGGATCTGAGTCTGCATGTCCCGGATTTCCGCGCGGGCGAGCGCACCTTCCAGCTCATCACCCAAGTCGCGGGTCGTGCGGGCCGGGGCGATCTCGAAGGGGAAGTCATCGTGCAAACGTTCACCCCGCACTCGCCCTCCATCCAGTTCGCGCGGCGGCATGACTTCGATGGCTTTTCTGAGCAGGAAATGGAATTCCGCCGCGAGTTTTCCTTCCCGCCTTATGCACACTGCGGTGTTCTCACTTCCCGCTCCACTCACGAGCGGCGTGCCGAGTTCACCCTGCAAACGCTCCACCTCCGTCTCGCGGAACATCTGCCGGACGACATCACGCTTGGGGAAGTTCTCCCATCCCCGCTCATCCGCTCCCATGGTCAGTTCCGTTTCCAAATCACCCTGCGTTCACACCGTGCCCGGCCACTCACGAACCATGTCCAACAGATTTTAAGCAAAACCCCGCTGCCCGAAGACGTCACCGTCGTTTTCGATATGGATGCACTGAATTTCTCGTGAGAGCCCGCTTCATATTTTGTAGAAAAGGGCCAGGGAGCATGCGCGAGGAAATCTCCATTTTTTCACAGCCTCCTTGATGGACTGCATGTGAGGTTTGAGAGCACATGATGACAAAATTCACGCCCCATTTGACAAGCCGCGCTCATTCCCTCTAGTTTGCCCGTCCCGGCATTGAAGTCGGTCCCAATTTACCATGAACATTGTTGTCGAAAAGCAGCCAAAGTGCGTCGCCACCCTGCGCGTTGAAATCCCAGCAGACAAGGTCAGCGGCCAGCGCGATCAAATCGTCAAAGGCTATGCGAACAAAGCTCGAATCTCCGGTTTCCGCCCTGGGAAAGCCCCGCGCTCGGTCGTCGAACAGCGCTTCCAAAAGGAAATTTCCGATGAGCTGAACGAGGCTCTCATCAATGAAGCCTACGGTGAGGCGCTCAAACAAGAATCACTCAACGTGCTCAACTTCGGGACTCCTGAAGATCTAACGACTCATGAAAATGGCAGCATGACTTTCGTGGCGACGCTGACTCTTGCGCCGGACGTGAAGCTTCCAGAATATAAAGACATCCACATCAAGACTCCGCTTGCAGATGTGCCAGATGAGGAAATCGACGCACAATTGAAGGCACTGCAAGAGAGCCGTGCCGAGTTCATCGCGATCGAAGACCGTGGTGCGGCGATGGAAGACTTCGTGGTGATCGACTACACCTCCACCGTGGAAGGGAAATCGGCCGAAGAATTTCTAGGGAAAAATCCCGGTCAACTCGGCAGTGGGACCGATTTCTGGATTCGATTGACCGAAGAGTCATTTCTTCCCGGTTTCTCGGAGCAACTCGTGGGCACGAACGCAGGAGATACCCGGGAGGTCACCATCACCCTTCCCGAGGATTTTCCTGTTGCAGAACTTCGCGAGAAGTCGCTCGTCTACCAAATCACCCTCAAGGAACTCAAGACAGCGGTGCTTCCTGAACTGGATGATGCACTGGCGAACGAACTCGCGCCGGGCAAAACTCTGGAAGATGTGAAATCGATCATTCGCGAGAAATTGGCGGGTGAGCGCGAACGCAAAATCGCAGATTTCAAGGTGAAGCAGCTCCTCGCACACTTCAATGAGCAGGTTGACTTCGAGTTGCCCGATGAACTCGTCGCGCAAGAAACGCAAAACCAAGCGAATGCGATCGTGCAACAAAGTGTTAAATCTGGCATGAGCCAAGGTGAAATCACGTCCTATCAGACAGAAATTTTCGCCACCGCTGGCAAACAAGCCGTGACCAGCCTTCGCACGAATTTCATCCTCCAAGAAATCGCTCGAGCCGAAAATATCACCGTTTCTGATAACGAGTTGGTCAACCACTTGGTGCAGATTGCAAATTCCCGGAAGGCAGCTCCTAAGAAATTTATCAAAGACCTGCAACGCGCAGAACGCATTCCGAGTATCCGCAGCTCCATGGTGATCGGTAAGGCCATTGACTTCCTTCTTGAGCACGCGAATGTGGAAGAATCAGCAGAAATAATACTCCATGATTAACTTCCAATCCCCAGCCATGAACTCTCCCGAAACCCCTAAAAATTACTATGTTCCCGTCGTCGTAGAGCAAGACGGCCGGGGCGAGCGCTCGTTCGACATTTACTCGCGCCTTCTTAAAGACCGTATCATTTTCATCGGCGTGCCGATTGATGATTTCGTCGCAAACTCCGTGATCGCGCAGTTGTTATTCTTGCAGATGCAGGATCCGAAAAAGGACATCCACATCTATATCAACTCGCCCGGCGGCTCCGTCACCGCAGGACTTGCGATGTATGATACGATGCAGTTTCTCACATGTGATGTGAATACTTACTGCATCGGCATCGCGGCATCCATGGGTTCTGTATTGCTCACCGCAGGGACCAAAGGCAAACGCTTCTGTCTGCCGAATTCACACGTCATGATCCATCAGGTTTCCGGCGGTGCTTCTGGAACGGCATCCGATGTCGAGCGCACCATCGGGTTCATGTTTAATCTCAAAAAACGCCTCAATGGCATCATCGCCCATCACACGGGGAAGACGATCGAGGAAGTCGAGCATGACTCGGATCGCGATAATTACATGACCGCTGAGCAATCCGTCGCTTACGGGTTGGTCGATAAAGTTCTCGAAAATCGGAAGCAACTTCCCGACGTCGTGGCTGCTGCGATTGAGGAAAAAAAGACTGACGCATAATTTAAATCCACCTGATTTCTACTCGTTTAAAATACCATGGCCCGTGCTTCTAATTTAACGATGTGCTCATTCTGCGGAAAGAGTCACTCCGAGGTCAAAAAACTCATCGCCGGTCCCGGAGTCTATATTTGCAATGAGTGCATCGAGGTTTGTTCAAACATTCTCGATAAAGAACTCAACGCAAATTCCTCGAAAAGCAAAAAGTCAGCGGAGAAATCTAAGGCAAAGATCCCGGTGCCAGCCAGCATTCTTGCCAAACTCAACGAGTTCGTCATCGGCCAAGAAAACGCGAAGAAGGTTTTATCCGTAGCGGTTTATAATCACTACCAACGTCTCAACCAAGATCAGGCGAACGTGGGTGATGAATTCAAGGACGTAGAAATCGAGAAGTCCAATATCATGCTTCTCGGACCGACCGGATCGGGGAAAACACTGCTGGCGAAGACTCTCGCCCGAGTCCTGGATGTGCCGTTCTGCATCGTCGATGCGACCACTCTGACCGAGGCCGGCTACGTCGGTGAAGATGTGGAAAATATCATTCTTCGCTTGTTGCAAGCTGCGGATCTCGACGTCGCCAAGGCGGAGCGCGGGATCATCTACGTGGATGAAATCGACAAGATCGGTCGCAAAACCGAGAACGTCTCGATCACTCGCGATGTCTCTGGGGAAGGGGTCCAGCAAGCACTGCTGAAAATTCTCGAAGGTACGATCTGTAATGTTCCGCCGCAAGGAGGCCGCAAGCATCCGCAACAAGAATACATCCAGGTCAACACCGAGAAAATCCTCTTCATCGTCGGCGGTGCATTCGTCGGCCTAGAAGACATTGTCCGTCGTCGTCTCGGCAGTAATACGCTGGGTTTCCATGCAGAGACAAAGCTGAATCTCGATGATCCAGCGATCAATATTCTGGAAAAAGCGCAACCGGAAGATCTTCTCCACTTCGGGCTTATCCCAGAATTCATCGGTCGCCTTCCCGTCATTTCCTCGCTGCGGAAGCTCACGGAAGACGAGCTGATGAATATCCTCACCGAGCCGAAGAATGCTCTCGTGAAACAATATGGCAAGCAACTCGCCATGAACGACGTGAAGCTGCGAGTCACTCGGGATGCACTGCGCGCTCTCGCCGAAGAGGCGGTCCGCCGTGGCACCGGGGCGCGGGCGTTACGTTCGATTTTTGAAAAAATGATGCTCGATGTCATGTTCGATATTCCATCACGCGGAGACATCGAATCGGTGACGATCAATCGCCAAGTCGTCCTCGGTGAACGCCCGCCGAGCATTCGCCGCAAGCGAGCTGACCAAGATGCGGCTTGACCGTTTTCTCACTCGCCGAGGCAATCATTCCACCAAGGAAATCGCTCGTCTGTTAGTTGATGGACAAGTCCGGGTCGATGGTGGGATCGAGACAGACGGGCTACGCAGAATTGATAGTTTCAGCAAGATTGAGCTGATTCATGAAATCCTCCAAGAGCATGAGGCGGTCTACCTCATGCTTCATAAACCGGCGGGTTACCTGAGTGCAACGATTGATCTTCAACATCCTACGGTCATGGAATTGATTGATCATCCATTGCGCGAGGAGCTGCATCTCGCCGGGCGCTTGGACCGGGCGAGCACCGGACTGCTTCTTCTCACCAATGATGGCCGCTGGTCCAAGCGCGTGACGGAGCCTGGCGAAAAAATTTCAAAAACCTATCGAGTCACCACACGAGAGGTCATTACCCCAGAAATCGGAGTGATTTTCGCCACCGGTATTTACTTCGCTTACGAAGACCTCACCACGCAGCCTGCTGTGCTAGAAATCCTGACCGACCGTGAAGCGCTTCTCACCATTCATGAGGGGCGCTACCATCAAGTGAAGCGGATGTTCCATGCGGTGGGAAATCAAGTGCTCAGCCTGCACCGGGAAAGTATCGGCCCATTCGTGTTAGACGAATCACTGCCATCGGGGAAATTCAGACATCTGAGCGAGGCGGAAGTGGCGTTTTTCAGAACTTAAGAAGTTCACGGAATCGGATTTATGGGGCGGCCAGATCCTTGGCATATTTCGTGAAATTGACCTGCAATGCTTGCACATCACTGCGGGCACGACCTTGGGTTTTCAAGCTGGCTAAAATGGCATCGAGCTCCTCAAGAACTGCCCGGCATTTCGCCTCGTCAGGGGGCAGTCGGTTGAAAGTTGGATTCGACAGCAACTTATAATCCGCAAGATAGTCATTGGCGATTTCCTGATAGAGTCCGAGCCACACCGCATCTTCAGGAACCTTGGCACCCGTCACGGCGGAAAAGTAGCCAACGCCTTCGACGAGGGCTCCTTGCTCCCAATTTTTCAGACCCGCCAGCATCCAAGCCATCATGGAAGATGCATTACTGTTAGACACATCCAGCCAATCCACAGTGATCGAAGGAGATTGGATCGTTTTATCAAGCATCGCGACGAGTGACTGATCCGGGAGTGCCGAGTTTTCCGGCAGGGCGGAGATATGAGCGGAGGCTAACATCGCTTGGCCTTTGGCCACGGAGGCTTGTCCAGCCAGGTATCCCGCAGCGACTGCCTCCACCCTCGCCCATGAGCGTGTAGGTTCTGGAACCGATGATGCGGATCCCATTTTTGAGAATGCAGCCACGGCATTTCCAAAATCACGAGCTTTTAGCATGTTTCTGGCCTCTCGATAATCCTTCGCTAGACTGGGGGTGGACTCTGCTGCTGAAACAAACGGAATGGCTTGGATCACGGATAGTTTCTTATCATCTTCCGATTCGGGTTCGCGATTGATCCACCAAAAAGCCCCGCCGCTTGCGGCAAGCAGGAATAGGCAAGATAGCGAAAGTGTTCCTAAAACGTGGTTCCGTTTTCTCGTCATTTGCTTGGCCACAGCTCCTGATGTTTCGACCGCCCCAGCCACCTCAGACCTCAAGCGCAACAGTGATTTCTCTAACAAGAAGATGATTTCATCATAAGAGGAAAAACGATCCTTTGGCTCAAACGCCATCGCTTTTTCAACGATTTTACATAATTCCGCCGATAGCGACGGCATGGCGATGCTCAGCGGGACAACTTTCCTCTTCGCTTCGACCAAAGCCGAGGAAGACATCGTCCGATCTCCGCAAGGCACCTTGCCCATGAGCGAGTGATAAAGGGTCGCCCCGAAGGCATAGATATCGGATCGGATATCTTCGGCATTTCCTTGGATCGTTTCCGGTGAAACATAGTAGGGAGTTGCCCAGATTTCAGCAGCATGAGCCTTGCCACCGTGGGTCTCTAGGGCCAGACCGAAGTCCACGATCTTCGCCTGGCCGCCAGCATCTAACAAAATATTACCAGGCTTCACATCTCGGTGGATTCGTCCGGTGGCACTTGCTGCCTTCAATCCCTGTGCGATGTCGATGGCGATCGGAAGCATCTCGATTTCTGGAATCCCACCTCGTTCTTTGATATGTTTTTCAAGATGCCCGCCAGCAACATATTCCATCGCTAAATAAAGCCGACCAAACGCCTGCCCGGTCGTAAGTACACGGACAACATTGGGATGACTGAAGGAAGCCGTCACCTTAGCTTCTGCCCGGAATGCCTTCACCCGCCGTGGATCGGTCGAAAAATTTTCATTCAAAATTTTAACGGCCACCTCCCGATCCAGAGTTTCATCTCGTGCAATGAAGACATGGCTCATGCCGCCTATTGCGTGGCGACGCACCAATGTATACGGCCCGAACTCACACTTGATCCGCATCGACTTCCCACAGTCAGAACATTGGACATTCGTAAATGGGGCGACCGTTGTTGCATCCAGTTCACTGCCACACGAGTGGCAATGGATGATGAACTTTTGATCAAGTGACACGGCAGCAGACTAGCCATTCCTAACCCCGTGGAAACTTGAAACTTCGATTTTTAGATCACCCAGGTTTCCACGATACCGATCATTTCCCCGCCTGTTGGAATGGGATAGGTTTCACTTGACGTGACATTGTTGAGTCACTTGCCAGTGACCCGTTTCTAAAAAACTTCATGCGCGGCAGTGCAGAAGCTGTCGCGCGTTTCGATGAGTTGTTGGATCTCGCCGTAAGCGCGAAGGCCCGTGAGCCAATGTTCCGGGAGTGGCTTGGCGTCGGGCTTTGCTCCATGGATCATGCCGATAATCATACCGCGCGCGGCGTTGTCACCACCGGCCTCGACATTGGATGTGAGTGAGGCAACGAGATCGTCTGGATGGCGCAGAAGAAAGTGGCAAACGCTGGGAAATGCGTCGGACACATGACAGCTGAGTCCGTGGGCTTCGATCGCTGCGGAGTCCGATGTTTCGGAGGCGCTAGATGCGAGGGCGGCATCAAGCCACTCCTCTTGGAGGGTGTTCGATACGGCGGCACGAAGGGCGTCTGGCGTCGCGGTGCCCTTCCGCACAGCGAGGGTGACCCGGGTGAAAAACTCGGCGGCATCTACCACCGCAGGATCGCCGTGGGTGAACGAGGTTTGTGCCCTAGCGGCGGCGATGAGGTCGTCGTTGGATTTCCATTTCAGAAGAAACAACGGCGCGATTCGAGCCGCGCCTGCGATGTCGTTCGATGGCGATGCGGCTTGTGCGGGTGGCAAGCCGCTGCGGAGGTTTGCAAGCGTCGCCTTGGTCGCGCCGTCGCGATAGCTTTGCGTCTCAGGAGTTTCCCAGAAGTTGCGCCATTCGGTGGCGAAGGACGCGAGATCGAAGCGACCGTGCAGAGCGAGCGAGCGTAACAATACCATCGTCTGGTCGCCGTAGTGCGTGAAATCGCCCGCCTTTTTTCCCGGGTGATAGGAAGTGGCGGGATCAGAATAACCGTTGATACTGCCGAATTTTTCGGTGATTTCTCGTTGGCTGTAGATCCAATGCGAACCGAGAGCCAAGGCGTCGGCGACGAGTGAGTTGATGACGATGTTTTTCATGTGGCTGGGTTCATGCACGATTCCGGCGCAGGAGGCGATCTTCTTCGCGGATCGGCTGGTCATTGATGCTCACGTAGCGTCTGCATCGAACTCCCAGTTCTCATTGCCATGGGCTGGAAAAGCGAGACTTACCGCTTCCCACGTTGGCGAGGATTGGTCTAGCGTTTCCCGCATGACAGCCCACGTCCGAATCATCGCTTTAGTTTTTCTGCTACTCGCCACTTTGATCCGGGCAGATCACGTCATCGTCACTGGCGGTCCTGCTTTGCGACAATGGGAAAATCTCCGTGTCGAGGCAGACCAGCATGATCGGTGGTGGGCGAATTTCGTCCGTGCCGCGACTCTCCGCATGGCAGAAATCCGCACCGCTTACGGCCCGACCGCACCGATCGTCTGGATGGTCTATCAGCCGAGTTACCAAGCCCGCGGCAGAGAAGATGGCAAGCCCTATACGACATGGATTGCCGAGCAAGCGGCCAAGCGTAAAGTGACATTAGTCTGGTTCAATAGTTCAGGAAATTTCCTCCAAACACTCAATTCCCGGCCACGCGGCTCAGTCAAAAGCTTCGACTTCTTCGGCCATTCTAACCGCCACGCCTTCATGTTCGACTACGGCAGCGATGTCATGGCCGCCTCGACGGCATGGCTTCATGAGCGCGATCTGGCACGCATCAAATCCTCGATTTTTGCCGGAAATGCTTACTGCAAAAGCTGGGGCTGTCACACCGGAGAAAGCATGAGCGCCAAGTGGAAAAGCGCAACGGGCATCGCCCTCGAAGGTGCTCGCGGCCCGACCACTTACACCGTTGTCGGCCAAGGTAAAATGCCCGCCGTCCAAGGTGGCTGGGTGAGATAGCCGATACAGAAACCCATCCAACCCTAAACATCAAAACCAACCCTTTTTCATGACTCTAGCAGAACTCCAAAAACTTCACGATCTTCCCTTTTTCGATCTCCTCAAGCACGCCCACGAAGTGCATGAAGCGAATTTCCCGGATGGGAAAATCCAACTCTGCACGCTTCTTTCCATCAAAACCGGTGGCTGCTCCGAAGATTGCGCCTACTGCACTCAATCCGCCCGCTACGAGACCGATTTAAAAAATGAGCGTCTTCTCTCCAAGGATACCGTGATGGAAAGTGCCCGCGCCGCTCGCGAAAATGGTTCGACTCGGTTCTGCATGGGCGCGGCTTGGCGCGGCGTCCGGGGCGGGACGGAACGGTTTAACCAAGTCGTCGATATCGTGAAAGAAGTGTCATCACTCGGCATGGAAGTCTGCGTCACCCTGGGCGAACTCGGCCTCGACGAAGCCATTGCCCTCAAGGAAGCTGGCGTCACGGCTTACAATCACAATCTCGATACTTCTCCCGAACATTATCCGAACATCGTGACCTCTCACACTTACGAGGACAGGCTGCGGACGATCCGCAATGTCCAAGACGCGGGCATGTCGGTCTGCTGCGGTGGCATTCTCGGCATCAGCGAAACGATCACCGATCGACTTCGGCTGTTAGAAGTGATTTCTAGTTTTAATCCACAACCCGAAAGCGTGCCGATCAATTCGCTCATGCCGATGCCTGGCACGCCGCTAGCAAACAACGCGCAGGTGGATCCATTTGATCTCGTTCGCATGATTGCCCTTGCCCGCATCGCCGTGCCTGGGGCAAAGGTCCGCCTCTCCGCAGGCCGCACTCGTCTCTCCGATGAAACGCAAGCACTCTGTTTTTACGCAGGGGCAAACTCGATATTCTATGGTGAGAAACTCCTCACCGCCGAAAACCCACAAGCCAGTCAGGACAGACAGCTTTTGAAAAAACTGGGCCTCGAAACTCTTGAACCCAATCCATCATTGGAAGCGCCCAGAGTGGATGACTCTCGTCCCGCCAGCCCCTGCCAAGTACCTGCCTCCTGCGGTGCTTAAACGTGTCGCGACGGATCTATCTTTTAATCATTTCTGAGAAGTCACGATTCAGGTGCCTTTAAATCCACAGACTATTGATTTAAAGAGATCTGCTGAATGACCGTGGTGAAAGCTCTCACATGATTCTGCATTTTTGAATTCATATTGGTAAATTGAGAATTCTCAGATAACAAGATATAGATTTCAAGTCATTCAAAACCATAACATGTCGTGGCTGAATAGTTACTC
>JANORE010000438.1:0-8050 GCA_031415155.1 Akkermansiaceae bacterium
TCGGCTTGATTCGGACGGGAGGGAAAATCAATGCGGATGCGAGATACTCGACTTCCCATTCATCGATTACGATTTGAAGCTGTTTAGCAACTTTAAGTGGATCATCTCCATGGACTCCGCCTAAGAAAAGGTCCGGGCAGCGTCCGATATAAGTTTGATCCTCCTCGGACCACGCGACCCAGCGATGGTATTTGTCAGTTTGCTTTTTCATCGTTTGAGCTGTTCGATGGCTTTGTTGAGATCTCTTTCCTGATAAGGCTTCGCATCATCGCCCGTTTTACCAGATAGGGTGACTTTGATGTCCATGGCATCATGCCTATAGTTTCGCTGACTTCCTTTGCCGCCTCTGTTTTGAAATCCTGCAGCTTCTAGTTCTGCGATTAGCTGACGAATTTTTCGCGGCACGGCAGCTCAATTAACCGATTCTGTGGATGAAATCAAGTGATTCGCTTAGCCTTTCCGTTCTTCCAAATATCTCGCGACCCAGCCGATGTCGTACGTGCCAGCGGCGAAGTCGGGGTGAGCGATGATTTCTTGCTGGAATGGAATCGTCGTCTTGATGCCGCGGATCATGAACTCGCCGAGCGCACGTTTCATCCGAGCAATGGCGATTTCCCGAGTCGCTCCCGTGACGATGAGCTTGGCGATCATCGAGTCATAATATGGCGGCACGGTGTAGCCAGAATAAACGTGAGTATCGACGCGGACGCCTTTTCCGCCAGGCGCATACCAAAGATCGATGGTGCCGGGACTGGGCGTGAAATTGTTGAATGGATCTTCCGCATTGATCCGGCACTCGATGGAGTGACCACGCGGCTGGGCTTCAAGGACGTGGCGGGAAAGCGGCTGTCCGGCAGCAACACGGATTTGCTCCTTGATCAGCTCGCAGCCCATGACCTCCTCGGTGACGGGATGCTCGACTTGGATCCGCGTATTCATTTCCATGAAATAGAAATTTTCCGCCGCTTCATCGACGAGGTATTCGATGGTCCCAGCATTTTGGTAGCCGATGTTTTTGATTAGATTCACGGAAGCTTCACCCATTTTTTGGCGAAGTTCTGGCGTGAGAAGTGGCGATGGACATTCCTCGATGATTTTCTGATTCCGCCGCTGCATCGAGCAATCCCGCTCACCGAGATGGATGAAATTTCCATGGGAATCACCGATAACTTGGAACTCAATGTGGTGCGGATTGAGGACCAATTTTTCCAAGTAGCATGAGCCATTGCCGAAGCAGGCGATCGCTTCATTGGACGCAGCTTGGAACAGGGAAATAAATTCCTCTGCCTTGAAGCACGGCCGCATTCCACGACCTCCACCCCCTGCGGTGGCCTTGATCATGACGGGGAAACCGATTTCTTTCGCGTAGGCTAGAGCGCTCTCGGCACTTTCCATGATGTCGGAGCCGGGAGTGATCGGCACGCCGTTGGCAATCGCCGTCGCACGAGCCGTCGCCTTATCCCCCATCATCGAGATGACCTTGGCAGATGGCCCGATGAAGGTGATGCCGGAGCTGGCGCAAATTTCCGCGAAGCGGGCATTTTCCGAGAGAAATCCGTAGCCAGGATGGATCGCATCGGCCCCGGTGATCTCGGCGGCAGCGATGATCCGGTCCATTTTTAAATACGATTCCTTGCTGGATGCTGGGCCGATACAGACCGCTTCATCGGCGAGCTGGACGTGCATGGAGTCCACATCTGGCTCGGAGTAGACGGCAACGGATTCCACATCCAGCTCACGGCAGGCACGGATGATACGGAGGGCAATTTCGCCGCGATTGGCGACTAGGACGCGCTTGAACATGTTGAAGAAAGTTGAGAATGGAGAAGAAGGAATTTTTTGATGATCATCGGCCAAGACTAGTTCCTTCGGAGGTTACGCAGAGGTGAACGAATCTTGGATCACCCTTTTCTTGAGCTTGGAGATCCTTCGCCATCGCGACGACATCGTAGCCAAACTTTTCGGCTCGTTGTTGCTTGATGCGGCGGACTTGAGCGATCACCGAATCGTGTTGCTTTGGTGTGAGGTCAGCGGTCTTCATCGTTCTGTAGGAGTTCCTCTGGGTTGGTCATGATCGGCATCTTGAATCCTGCTTCTGTGATTCTACGGCGTATTCTATCACTTAAAAAGGGGTTGGCAATGTGCTTGAAATTCCATGTGACGAGATAGTCCACACCGTGAAATGCACAGACTGCGATATGAATCGCGTCAGATGCCGCCTTTTGCGGCACGATACCTGAGGAAACCAGTGAACTGGCAAGAGCAATCACAGGATCCGCAATGGTCAGTAGTGGGATAGAAGCCATAAATTCTAGCCTCTTTGCGGCGGCGACTGGATCACCATCACTGGCCTCCAGCACGGTTTCCAGAGAACTCACAGGATCGAGACCTGAATGACCGTGATCCCACCACTCTCGGGTTTTTTGCTGTCTATTTAACTCGGTAATACTATCCGATGGGCGAGCAGCGTAATAGCTCGGGATGGTGGTTTCGATATAAACTGTGGCCATCAGAGTTTTCTTATGCCGAGCAACTCACTTAATCCGGAAAAGGACATCGCCATATTGAACGGGCGTACAGTCTTCGGCGATGACGGCGCAGATGGTGCCGGAGCGTTCGGCTTTGATTTCATTCATCACTTTCATGGCCTCGATGATGCAAATCGTCTGCCCGACAGAAACGGTGGAGCCGATGGTGACGAAGTTGGGAGCATCTGGAGCAGGCTTGACGTAAAAGGTGCCGACCATCGGCGAGGTGATTTCCACGCCCTCGGCGGCGGGGGCTGGTGGAGTGGAAGCTGCCGCCGCAGGCACTTGGATGGCAGGCGTGTAGCCCGGAGCAGGTGCTGCGGGTAAGGCAGAGAGCAGGCCACGGAGATCATCTAGGTCTGCGCCCTTTTTCAGCTTGAGGTGGAAGTCCTTCTTGGTGAGGTCGAAGTGGGTGAGCCCGTGCTCATTCATGAGTTCGACAATACGACGGATTTCCTGGAGTTCCACGATTTGAGAAGGTTGAGTTTGCGGTGATAGTGAGAATATCGATTGGGATATTCCTCGGTTGAGAAGGCTATGAACTGCGAGGAAAGAGCGTCAAGCATGGAGAATGAGGAACTCCATCCGATTTCCTGAGACTCGTGAAAAATATTCAGCGGAACCAAACTTCGACACGACGGTTTTTTGCGCGTCCATGATCGGTTGCATTGGAGGCGACGGGGAGTGAGGCGCCGAAGCCTGTGACAACGGTCGGTGTGATGCCGCGCATGGCGAATTCCCCGGCGACCACTTGCGCGCGTTCGTCTGACAAGTTGCGGTTGTTCGTGGGGGAGCCAGATGCATCTGAGAATCCGAGAAGCAGGATTTTTTTCCCGAGATAAGCTGGCTGTGCCAAGAGTTGCACGATGCGGTCGATATCGCGCCGTGCTTTGCCATCGAGTTCTTTATTGCCGAGGGTGAAGCGGCAACTGGCGCTCAGGCGCTTGGCACCGCCGATGGCTTTGAGGTATTCTGTCGGGGAATTCTCTGTGGCGGCAAAGCTTTCGAGTTCGATGTTTTGCGAAACAAACCCGGATTGGCGGACAATATCCTGCCCGGCGGGAGAGAGGGAAAATTCGATGAACTCGCGGGTGAGGGAATTTTCTGGATTCGCAGCGGTGTAGACATAGAGCCGCCGAGAAAGTGCGTAGTCCTCGGTGGCGATGGTAAATGGTGAGGGGAAGAGAGGCGGCGCGCCTTCTTCGGAAATGGCCAGCACCTTGGCTTGGCGGATGTAGGGAAGACCAATGAAGCCGATGGCTTGGGCGTCGAGTGATACCGCATCAGAGAGAGCGGCAGAATCTTCAAAACGCTCGGTGTCGGTGGCGAGTGGATCCTTGCCCAGGACCATGCTCTGGAAGCTGTCAAAAGTCCCGGATACATCATTGCGGCCGTAGCGTGTGATGCTGCCCGGAGAGCCGCCAACTTGCGACCAATCCTTGATCTGTCCTTTGAAAATGGCGGCGACTTGTTGGACGGAGAGGGATGGGATGGGGTTGGAGCGATTGACGATGATGGCGAGGCCATCAAGACCGATGACGTGCTCACAATTGACGGATTGCATGTCGCCAAGACGTGCGAGTTGTGCGCTTTCTTCGGGTTTGATCGGGCGCGATGACATCCCTGCATCATTCGTGCCTGCGGCGAGATCTTTGAAAGCAGTGCCAGAGCCATGGGCCGCGACGAAGGCTGCAACGGGCGCATTAGAATTTGGCGAAAGCCCGACGACACTTTTTTCGGCGGGGTTTCCACTCGGATTCACTTGGGTTTCCGTATAATTTTTTGAGTTAAAAAAGGCTTTAAGAAGCGATGGCCCGACCACCGAGCCAATCGTATTTGAGCCAGTGAGGCGAAAGATCACTTCGGGCGCAGGGGCGGGAGGTGGCGATACTTGCTCTGAAGCCACGATGGGGTCGGGCACCGCAGAAACGATGGCCGGAGGTGCCATTGGGATTGCTGGCGGCGTTGCGGGTTCTGCAACAGGCAAGGACTCCAGGGTAAGCACGGAGGCGGGTGCCATCACCATGGATGGCGCGACTCGTTGGCTAGAGAGAAAAAGCCAGAATCCGCCACAGAGCAGTAAAAGACAGGCAGCAATCGCCAGCCAAGCGAGTCGGAACGAGTTGTTTTTTTCCGGGAGAGGCGGCAGTGGAGCAGGAGCTTTTGATTCAGCGAGGTTGAAACGTGGAGCGATGGGGTTTACGGGAATGGGAGGATTCATCAGGCGACTGGTGGCCCCTGAAAGATTTCCCGCGAGACTCTGCTGCAAGGAGCGAAGAGCATCCATGGCTGATGAATAACGCTCGCCGGGATGGCGCTCAAAAAGCGATGCGACCCAATGGGCAATGAATGGGCTGAGATCGGGGCGCTCAACTCCAAGCGGAATAAATTTATGCAGAAGATGGGCACTGATCACGTCCGTGATTTGCTCGCCATTGAAGGGATATTTTCCCGTGAGGGCGTAATAAAAAGTGCAGCCTAGAGAATACAAGTCGCTGCGAGCGTCCACCGGTTCGTGGTTTAGCTGTTCAGGCGATGTGAAATAGATCGAACAGGTGATCGAGCCATCGATCGAGACCGTCTGCGATGAGGGAGCGGAAGCACCCAGAAATTTCGCCATGCCGAAGTCGATGAGTTTGACTTGGAAGCGGCCAAACGGCTGCGATACGAGCATGATATTCGAAGGCTTAATATCACGGTGGATGAGGCCGGATTGGTGCGCGGCGCTGAGACCTTCCAGCGACTGGCGGGCAAGCTCGACAAAGTCTTCTTCAGAAAAAACGCGGCGATCCGCACGCTCTTCCACACTCTCGCCGATGAGATGCTCCATCACGATACTTGGTGCCGAACTGAGAGAAATCACATCGAAAATCGTAACCACATTCGCATGATGGAGTGAGGCGATTTTGGAAGCCTCGCTCCAAACCCTGCTAAGGGCGTCAACATCCAGCTCGTCTTCGCGAAGTCGCTTAATGATTACATCCCGCCGGAGTTGCGTATCATAAGCCAAGTAGACATCGGCTGCACCGCCTCTCCCAATGCGCTCCTTGATATCGTATCGAGTTCCATTTCCACTTTCTTCCTCAGAGACTTCCGATTCTATGGTTTTTTCACTCATTTGGTTTTACGTATGACCTGATAGTTGTGTCAGCGATCGGAAAATATGGCACTCAAAGAATTGTAACATCTTTGTCACAATCGGATTTACAGATGGCCCATCAGACGGGGCTGCGAATCTTCATCACGACGAGACGTGACAACATAACCCGACACCGAGACTGTTCGATGCCAAGCTATTTGGTGGCTCGTCTGCCAAAGGGGGAGGGAAATCTGCCGCCCGGCGAAATCCTTCCCATCAGTCACCGAGCGTCACGTAGGCACTCTCCCGGAGGACGATTGCTTTCCGCTTCGACAGCAGTAACCAGCATTCATAAGCCGTACCGATGACGATGAGGGCGACAAAAATGAGGAAGGTGATGGTGACGACTGCGTCGAGCTGGGCGTTGAAGAGACTGGTCTTAGCAGCGGCGAGGGGCTTGCCTTGGATGCCGGTGGCGATGAGGAGAGTTTGCTTTTGAATTTCCGGGAAAAAGCCAGCCGCACCGGGGGAGAACAGTTTCATCCAGCCGGCGGTGAAGGTGACGATGGTCAGGAAAATCATCGGCAGCAGCGTGGTCCAGCAATAGCGAGCTTTCCCCATCTTGATGAGCACGACGGTGCCGAGGCAGAAGGCAATGACGGCGAGAAGTTGGTTGGAAATCCCAAAGATCGGCCACAGGCTTTTCGCGATGCCAGCGGGATCGAGCGCACCCTGATAGAGGAAAAATCCCCATGCGGAAACTAACAGGCCGGTCGCTAAGATATTACCGAGCCACGAGCGGGTGTCACCGAGTCTGGGGGAAATGTTTCCTAGTAAATCTTGGAGGATAAAGCGGCCGACGCGTGTGCCAGCATCCAAGGTCGTGAGAATAAATAACGCCTCAAACATGATGGCGAAGTGATACCAGAGCGAGAGCGCCGTTTTTCCCGGAATGACTTGGGCAAACATGTGGGCCATACCGACGGCGAAGGTGGGTGCGCCACCAGCTTTCCCGATCATGTTCGGCTCGCCGAGATCTTTGGCGAGTTGCTGCATCTGCTCCAGCGTGACGGCATATTCCGGGCCGTAGGAATTGATCTTGGCCAGTTGCGCAGTGACGGCGGCGGCGTTGTTTGGATCGACGGGGGAATTGATGGCGAAGTATTCGCCGGGCTGGAGGGCACAGGCAGCGATGATCGCCATCAGTGCGACGAGCATTTCCACGACCATCGCACCGTAGCCGATGAGGCGGATGTCTTTCTCGCGAGCCAGCAGCTTGGGCGTGGTCCCGGAGGCGATGAGCGAGTGGAATCCACTCACCGCGCCGCAAGCGATGGTGATGCAGACGAACGGGAAAACCGGTCCCGGCACGACGAAGCCGCCGCCATGGACGAAGGGCGTGATCGCTGGCATTTGCAACGGCGGCATCAAAATGACAATGAAGATGCCGAGCACGGCGACGGTGCCGAGCTTCATAAACGTACTGAGGTAATCACGCGGTGCTAACAGCATCCAAACGGGTAAAACGCTGGCGGCGAACCCGTAAATCATGATTGCCCAAGCGAGCTGGATTTTCGTGAGCGTGAGTGCGGTGATCCATGCGGGTGGTAAGTATTTCCCGCCGACGACGGCCGCGCATAATCCGATCACCCCGAAGATGGATGCCGCCGTGACCGTGACCTTCCCGCTCTTGATCATGACGCCCATGATGAAGGCCAGCGGGATCGTGGCGGCGATGGTGAAAAGCCCCCACGGACTTTCTGCGAGTGCATTGACCACCACGAGACCGAGCACGGCTAACAGAATCGTCATGATCGCTAACAGACTGATCATGGCGATGAGGCCGATGACGGGATTGAGCTCTTCCTTGAGCATCTGTCCTAGCGATTTCCCATTTCTCCGCATGGAGGCGAAGAGGGTGACGGCATCATGCACGCCGCCGCCGAGTGTCGCGCCGACGAGAATCCACAAGGTGCCCGGCAAGTAGCCAAATTGGGCGGCCAGCACCGGACCCACCAGCGGCCCCGGCCCAGCGATGGCCGCGAAATGATGGCCGAAGACCACCCACTTCGGCGTCGGCACGAAGTCCTTGCCATCGCTACAAGTGACGGCGGCAGGAGCGCGGCAATCATCGATCGTAAGCACCTTGGCCATCAGCCATGCGGAGTAGAACCGATACGCCACGGCGAAGGTGCAAACGCCGGCGACGACGAGCCACAGGGCATTCACAGGTTCGCCGCGCTGGAATGCGGCGACAGATACGGCGGTAACTCCCAGCAGGGAAATGGCGAGCCAGAGGAGGATTCGAAGGATACGAGACATGATGGTCGCAGATCTTTAGCGGGCTCCGGCTCGCTTGAGAATCACGAAAACTGCGCCGCACTCACCATGGTAAAGCCAATTCCTTCACGTCGGTCGCGGCGGCGCTCGCTGGCGCAGAAAC